>CABIKM010000002.1 GCA_902196205.1 Candidatus Methylomirabilis lanthanidiphila
GACATATGTCACGGATTTCAGACTCAGGACACTAGCTGTCAACCGTGAACTGTGAAACTTACGAGGAGGGGATCATGGTCCCTGAGGGGCTGTATTATACGAAAGCGCATGAATGGGTCAAGGTTGAGGCGGATCGGGGACGGATTGGGATTACCCACTTCGCCCAGAGTCAACTCGGCGACATCGTGTTTGCGGAGGTACCGCAGGTGGGGAGGGTGCTGCGTCAGATGGAGCCGTTCGGCGTCGTGGAGTCGGTCAAGGCGGTCTCCGACCTGTACTGTCCGCTGACCGGTGAGGTGCTCGAGGTGAACTCCTCGCTCGAATCGACTCCGGAGCAGATCAATGCCGACCCTTACGGAGGCGGATGGATGATTGTGGTCAGGATCGGCGATCCCAACGAGTTGGGCAATCTGATGACGGCCGAGGAGTACAGGACCTATCTGGCAGCGGAGAGCCACTGATGCAGTACATCCCGAATACGGAGGCCGACTGCCGAGAGATGCTGGATGCCATCGGCGTCCGATCAAGCGAAGAGCTGTTCGCCGACATCCCCTCGAAGCTCAGGCTGAAGCGCGGGTTGAATCTGGCGCCTCCGATGTCGGAGACGGGACTGCGAAGGCATATGAAGGGGTTGGCCGATAAGAACGCAGACGTAGAGCATTATTCTTCATTCCTGGGGGCTGGCGCCTACAATCACTTCATTCCGGCCGCCGTCTCCCACCTGGTATTCAGATCGGAGTTCTACACCGCCTATACGCCGTACCAGCCGGAGCTGTCGCAAGGGACGCTTCAGGCGATCTACGAGTATCAGACGCTGATCTGTCAACTTACCGGCATGGAGGTGGCCAACGCCTCGATGTATGACGGTTCCAGCGCCCTGGCCGAGGCGATCCTGATGGCGCATAGGATCAACGGCCGGCTGGAGGTCGTGCTGCCACTGGCCGTACACCCGGAGTACCGGACGGTATGCCACACCTACGTGAGCAAGCTTGGCCTTCAGTTGGATGAGGTGCCCTACACGGACCAGGGTGCCACCGACCTGAAAAAGGTCGGGGCGGCGATTTCGGACCGTACCTGTGCCGTTGTGATCCAGAGCCCGAACTTCTTCGGCGTCCTGGAGTCGTTGGATGAGCTTGCGGAGACCGCGCACAAGGCCGGGGCGCTCCTGATCGTCGCCGTGGCCGAGCCGGTGTCGTTCGGCATCGTCCGATCCCCCGGCGAGAGCGGGGCGGATATTGTTGTGGGAGAAGGCCAGGCGTTCGGAAATCACCTGAACTTCGGCGGTCCTTACCTTGGTTTCTTTGCCTCCAAAGAAGCCTACCTTCGCAACATGCCGGGTCGTCTGGTCGGACAGACTACGGATAAAGCCGGTCGGCCGGGTTACGTCCTGACGCTTGCGACCAGAGAGCAACATATCAGGCGGGAGAAGGCGACATCCAATATCTGTACGAACGAGGGGTTGTGCGCCCTGGCTGCGACGGTTCACCTATCCCTTCTTGGGCGAGCGGGGCTCAGGGAGCTGGCGCTGCTGAACCTTCGTAAGGCGGCCTATGCGAAAGAGGCGATCTCCGCGCTCCGCAGTTGCGAGCTTCGCTTTGCAGGCCCCACCTTCAATGAGTTTGTAGTGCGGGTCACAAGAGGGACCCCGGCTCAGATGAATCGCGGGCTGCTCGCCAGGAGAATCATCGGTGGCGTGGAGTTGGGTCGATTCTATCCGGAGCTGTCGGATTGTCTGCTCATCTGCGTAACGGAACAAAACAGCCGCGAGGAGATCGACGCGCTCTGTAAGACGATGGGGAGTGGGCGATGACGGATGAGGTGCAACGTTCAACGTTCAACGTTCAACGTTCAGGCGACGTAGAGGAGGGGGTCGGTACGCAAGGACTCATCTTCAACGAGCCGCTCCTGTTTGATCAGGGGTCCAAGGGGCGGGTGGGCTGTACGCTTCCGGAGTGCGACGTCCCGGAACTGAAACCGGAGCGACTGCTGCCCAGAAAGCTGCTCCGGCGCGATATTCCCGGTTTCCCGGAACTGTCCGAGGTCGAGGTGGTCCGACACTTCACGCGGTTGTCGCAGCACAACTACGGGGTTGATCTCGGATTCTATCCGCTCGGCTCCTGCACCATGAAATATAACCCGAAGATTAATGAGGAGGTGTGGCGTCTGCCCGGCTTCAGTCAGGCGCACCCATACCAGCCCCAGAGCCTGATCCAGGGCGCCCTGGAGCTGATGTACGAACTGGAGACGTTCCTGGCCGAGATCAGCGGGATGGAGCGGGTGTCACTCCAGCCGGCTGCCGGCGCCCAGGGCGAGATCCTGGGCATGATGTTGATCCGGGCGTATCTGGAGTCGAAGGGAAGCCCGCGAAAGCGGGTCCTGATCCCCGACTCCTCCCACGGCACCAATCCAGCCAGCGCCGCGATCTGCGGCTATCAGTGCGTTCAGATCAAGTCCGGTCCGAGGGGCAGGATTGAGCCGCAAGCGGTGGCCGATATGATGGACGAAGACGTCGCCGCCATCATGATCACCAACCCTAACACCCTTGGATTATTTGAGGATCAGATCGCCGACATCGCCAAGATCGTCCACGCGAAGGGCGGACAGGTCTACTGCGATGGCGCCAACCTGAATGCCATCATTGGGATTTCGAGACCGGGTGACGTGGGGGTTGACGTCCTGCACTTCAACATGCATAAGACGTTCGCGGTCCCACATGGGGGCGGCGGTCCGGGTGCGGGACCGGTTGGGCTCAAGGCGCATCTTGCGCCCTTCATTCCGATCCCGGTTGTCGAGAAGAAGGGGAAGCGGTTCGTTCTGAATGAGGACCTGCCGTCAAGTATCGGCCGGGTACGGGCCTTCTATGGGAACTTTGCGGCGCTGGTCCGGGCCTACGCCTACATCCGTTCGCTGGGTCCATCGGGACTGCGCCGCGTGGCCGAGGTGGCCGTACTCAATGCGAATTACATCATGAATCAGCTCAAGGACACCTACCACCTTCCATACGATAAGTTCTGCAAGCACGAGTGCGTCTTCTCCGATGCGCGTCAGCTTCCGCACGGCGTCCAAACCCTGGACATCGCCAAGCGGTTGATGGATTACGGCTTTCATCCGCCAACCATCTACTTCCCCCTCATCGTCAGGGGCGCCATGATGATCGAACCCACCGAGACCGAGAGCAAGGAGACGCTCGACCAGTTCATCGCCGCCATGAAACGAATCGCCGAGGAGGCCGAGCGAGACCCGGAGCTGGTTCGGTCCGCCCCCCACAAGACCAAGGTCTCGCGGCTGGACGAGGTCAAGGCCGCCCGTCAGCCGAATCTGCGATGGAAGGGGAAAGCGCCTCGTCTACCCTAGACCCTATCCCCTAAACCCTATACCCTGCTTCTGGGGCGCGAGATACGAAATCCCCCCCTTTACAAAAGGGGGGCAGGGGGGATTTAGAACGCGGGGTACAAACGTGGTAGGCGGCGAGGCGATGCGGCGGGTACTGATCATGATCTCGACATAGATACGATAGTCCCGCAACGGTTCAACGGTTTTGACATCTCACTTGAGCCGCTTTCATGCTGCTTTGTGTTTCGCAATTAACTCGCGAACCGCTGGAACGATCTCTGTAGGGACTTCCATGACCGTTTGGCCTGGCATTTCAAATGCTGCCTCGTCTTCGGCTACCGCTTCTTCCTCCGACTGCGATTTATAATGAGCCAGCACCCTTTTTACACGCTCTAAGTCCCAGCCCGGTGGAAATTTGCTCTGTTTCATTTTTGTTTCCTTCTGCGACGGCGATATGCGATTAAAGGCTTGCCACGTAGTTCATAGGCTGTAATCACAAAAACACTATCTGGTTCTGCTGGATCAGGGACATAGATTACTCTGAGATACCGCCCACCCGAAGTGCGTCCAATAGCAACTCTCGATTCTTCTCTGCCTGGCCGATCTTCTCCAGGATGTGACAGAACTTCCTCTACTTCCGCACCTTCACTATACCATCTTTCCCATAGTGTTTTGGCGGCTAACCTGGCGATGAGCCGCGCCCTCGTTTGGCGTTGGTCTCCATCGCCGCGTTAGACGGTCAGCGGGTCACCGGACTCTTCGTTGCCGATATAAATGGGTTTCCTCACGTCGGCAAAGCACGATCGATGGCAAATCCCTGGCCGGACCATGCTCGGACGGATGTCCACGGTTCCGTCTGGGCAGACCAGAACTCGTCGGTGGGTGCAAGACCAAGAGGGAGCAAGCCTACCGCGCAAAGATAGAGGCTGCCCGTCGAGATATATGGTTCGCCCACCCTAGGTTGGTGACCACAGAAGCCTATGCGGAGCCAACCATCCGCGTCGAAGGTGTGAGGCGCGCGCATAGTTCGCCGGATCACTGCGGTGAGCGCGCCCCGGACTTGAGCGGGTGAAACCTTATGAGGTAATGCGTGTCGAAGGGCCATTTGGGCCAATAAGTGAAATGCTCCGAAGCGGTATGCCAATGAACGACCGATGGCGGGGAAACTTCCATCCGGCGCGATTAACCGTTCGAGAATGGCTGCATAGCGCCTTGCGCGCTTCTCGACGCGGGAGGCAAGGTCTTTCCATACAGGCATCTCGTCGCGGCAAACGTCCAGCACATCGATCATCATTGGCTGGATGACAAAGCTGTTATAGTAATCCCAATGGAAAGAAGGTCCGTCGCCATACGTGCCGTCGCCCTTGTACCATTGTTCATGTTGCCGCAACGCGTAGTCGATACGCATGCGATCCCATCTCGCACCGAGCGTCGCCAGCGTGGCTTCGATCATCGCTGAAAACAGAAGCCAGTTGTTGAACGGCGGGGCGATCGCGCGTGTCGACTCGAGCGCTACAACGAGATTGCGAACGGTCCGCGGCTCCAAGTTGTCGCGAAGCGCACGGCGCGCTCGTATCACACCCTGTCCCAAGAAGGCTGCATCCACCAATGGCTGCTTGTCGCGCGTGAAGTTCAGATAATCTGGCGACGACGGCTCGACGGCGCGGTCGATCGCACGACAAGCGAGGGCCGCATAATGCGTGCGGAGTTGGCCTTCAGCCGTCGAGTCACCGGGCAGTTCAATCCACGGAGCAATGCCCGCTATCAGGCGACCGAGCGCCTCCAGATGGGTGACATTCCTGCGGTCAGCACCAATCGCCTGCTCGACAGGCATTCGTGTGCGTAAGGTTTCATTCGCTAAGTGTTCCAACACCGGATTGGCGAGGCGGCGCAAGGTGTCGACCCAGAGTGCCCGATCATCGGATGGCTCGGACACACCTTGAGGCGTAACCAGCGAGCCGAGCGTTGTCGGAGCGGCAAATGCCGCTGCCGTGAACTTCAGCAGTTCGCGTCGGTTCATAGTTGACCTCCAGTCACCGAGTCAGACGCCGCAACACGGGGACGTCATGGATCCCGACGTAGCCGTCTAACAGATATTAGCCGACACTGTTCGGACAGACTCTACGATATTGGTGCGTGAAAGGCAACACGACACTCCTGGCGCACCGCTTGAAATACCTTTGGTAAAAACGCTTGCACACGAACTGACTGGTGGATATTCTGGTCGTTAGATATGGATGATAACCAACAACTCAGGCGCGGGCATGCCCTTCCTTCATGCCTACCCGTCTGGAGCGATGACGAGTCCCGTATTGTGTGAACCTTGAAGGAGAAGCGGGCGATGCCCAATGCTCTGACTATTGCCGGATCAGACAGCGGCGGCGGCGCCGGGATCCAGGCCGATCTCAAAACCTTTGCGGCTCTTGGTGTGTTCGGGACCTCGGCGATCACGTCGGTTACGGCCCAGAACACGGTCGGTGTTCAGGGGGTGTACGATCTGCCGGCGAAGTTCGTTGGCCGCCAGATCGACTCGGTCCTGGAAGACATTGTCATCGATGCGGCCAAGACCGGGATGCTCTCGAACGCCGCGATCATCGAGGTGGTCGCGGAGAAGGTCGCTGCGCATAGGATCACGCGGCTGGTGGTCGACCCGGTGATGGTGGCAAAGGGTGGTGCGCCATTACTGCAACGCGGCGCCGTGAAGACACTTATTGAGCGTTTGTTGCCGCTCGCGCTTGTTGTCACGCCGAACGTGCCGGAGGCCGAGGTGCTCTGGGGGCAGAGGATCGTGGGATTTGCTGAGATGCGCGAAGCGGCGCAGCGGATCCACGGCCTCGGCCCTCGGTATGTCGTCCTCAAGGGGGGCCACCTGGGCATTCGCGCGATCGATCTTGTGTACGACGGAAGCACATTCACCATGCTCGATGCCGAGCGGATCGATACGCCGCATACGCACGGGACCGGATGTGTGTTCTCTGCGGCGATGACGGCGGAGTTGGCCAAGGGCAGTCCGGTTCCGGAAGCGATTGCCACCGCCAAGCGGTTCATCACGTCGGCCATCCGCCATGGGTTTCAGCTCGGCAAGGGAATCGGTCCGACTGATCCGATGACGGCCGCCCAAGACCTCGCCCCATCCTGATGCGTGTCCGAACGCTGCATTTCTGGAACGTCTCGCCGCAAGAGGCGATGGCAATCCAACTTCGGCTTCGATCTCAGCTTCGTCTGTACGGGACGGGACCGTTCGCCACTGTCGCGGGGATCGATGTCGCATACGACAAGAGTTCAAAGCTGATGTTTGCCGGTATCGTCGTCATGAGCGGCGACGGGCTGGAGGTGCTGGATCTTGCCACAGCGACGGCGAGCGCAGACTTCCCGTACATCCCGGGACTCCTGTCGTTCCGGGAGATCCCGGCGGTGATCAAGGCGTGGAAGCAACTCAAGACGCCGGCGGACTGTCTGATCTGTGATGGTCACGGCCTCGCCCATCCCCGCCGCTTCGGACTTGCCTGTCACCTGGGCCTTCTGCTTGGTCTTTCGTCGATCGGGTGCGCCAAAAGCCGTCTGGTGGGGACGTACCAGGAGCCGCGGAGCCGTCGCGGGAGTGTTGCGCCGTTGTTGGATCAGGGCGAGCAGATCGGCGTGGTCCTTCGGACCAAGGACGGGATAGCGCCGGTCTTTGTCTCTCAGGGCGATCGAATTGATCTCGATGCCGCCGTATGGACGGTACTCGCAACCTGCCGCGGCTATCGACTCCCGGAGCCTCAGCGGCGCGCCCATCTGTTGGTAACAAAGATGCGCCTAACTGCTAGGCCGTAGGTGAATAGGCTGAAGGCTGAAGGGGCTGCACGTTCCTGAGCCTTCAGTCTAACTACCTTCAGTGTTCAGCCTGCTCCGTACGCTGATCGCTGAACGCTATTTTTTCAAGAGAATTGGAGCGCACAGGAGGACCTCATATGGACTTGGGATTGCGTGGGAAGGTTGTCATGGTCACCGGTGGAAGCCGAGGGATCGGCAGGGCGATTGCTTTGGGCTTTGCCGAGGAGGGGTGCCAGCTCAGCATCTGTGGTAGGGGTCTACCGGCGTTGGAAGAGGCAGCTCAGGCGATTAACGTCCATGGAGTCGAACTCCTCACGGTGTCTACCGACCTCACTGACCCTCATGGAGCCGAGCGCTTCGTACAATCGACGCTCGACCGGTATGGCCGGCTCGATGTCCTGGTGAACAACATTGGCGGGTCACGCCGCGGAGAGCTGGAGGTCCTTTCGGAACAGGATTGGCGGGAAGCGTACGAACTGAACTTCTTTTCGACGCTTCGGATGGCCCGGCTGGCAGTACCGGTCATGAAGCGGCAGGGGGGAGGGCGGATCATCAATATCGCCTCCATCTGGGGGCGAGAGTCGGGCGGGGCGATGACCTACAACGCCTCCAAGGCGGCGGTGATCAGCCTTTCCAAGGCACTCGCCAAGGAACTCGCCCCTCACAATATCCTGGTCAACAGTGTCGCCCCCGGCTCGACCCTCTTTCCCGGCGGCTCGTGGGACAGACGACAGCGCGAAAATCCGGCGCAGATCGCCCAATTCATCAAGGATGAGCTTCCGCTCGGCCGATTCGGCCGCCCCGAGGAAGTCGCAGCCGTCGTCGTTTTCCTGGCATCCGAAAGGGCCAGCCTGATGACCGGCGCCTGCGTGACCGTCGACGGCTGCCAGTCGCGGTCGCTCATCTGATCGTTCACGCTGGTTTTTGCGACTCCTCCCTTTGGAGTGATTGCGGACCGTATAGGTCGGCGCCATCGAAGGCGTGAGCCGCATTTTCAGGCGTGAGTATCGACTTGACAGTAGCGCGCCTTGTTATCCGTTTCATCACCGTTTACTACGCATCTCCTTGAAAATGGGCATGACATTCACCCAGTTCGGGATTTGCTGAGTTACCGAGAGGTCAGCGACTGTGGTTATGCCCATATCCTGAATCGAGACGGCAGAGGGGCTCGCAGCCCTCTGGACGCACCGGAGGGGGTCTAACTTTAGTCGGCCCTATTAGGATTAGGGCGACCGAAGAGGTGGCTTGTGCCGCCGTAGGTCCTGTTGAAATTTCGTTGACAAATGTGCGAAATGTCAGGAGAATGTCGCACATCATGTGCAGTTGTGGCGCTGGTGCTATACAGACCAGCATCATCGCAGCGGTGCACACAATGAACCCGGTCAGCGCAATACTCAGTGCCACGCCAAGAGGGGTCAAACCATGTTTACAATTCGCGTCCTCCGCATCCTAACAACGGTAATTACCCTTGGGGCAATCCTGACCGCCTGTCAGGCCGGCGGCAGGGTCGTCCTCGAAGGTGATCAGGGTCGGGTGATTGTGGATGTGCCGCGCACGAGCGTGCCACCACCCACGCACCGCGGACAGCCTCACGGGGACTACTACCGGTACGAGAGCAGTCTCCCGAATATTCCGGAGGGCCATCTGCCCCCGCCGGGAATGTGCCGAATCTGGTATCCCGATCGCCCTCCCGGACAACAACCCCCGCCTCGTCCCTGCCATGAACTCGAAGGTCGCATGTTACCGGGGGCTTGGTTAATCCGTGGGAATCCGGGAGGGCGTTAAGAGAGCCCCCAGCCCGAAATCCTAAATCACTAAATCCTAAATCAGGGGACACCATACTTATTTCTTGACATCTAGTTAATGTAGACGTATCGTCAGTGCATGGCAAGGATTGCAAGGGTGATAGCGTCTGGCTATCCGCACCACATAACACAAAGGGGAAATAGAAGGCAGCAGACCTTTTTCTGTGATGACGACTATAGAGCGTACATAAGCCTGATGTCGGAATGGTGTAAGAAGTTCAATGTCGAGATATGGGCGTACTGCCTCATGCCGAACCATGTCCATATAATTGCGGTTCCGGAATCGGAAGAAGGTCTGAGGCGTGCAATTGGCGAGGCGCATCGTCGGTATACGAGACATGTAAACTTTCGAGAAGGATGGCGTGGCCATTTGTGGCAAGGACGATTTAGTTCGTTCCCAATGGATGAGAACTATCATCTTGCAGCTGCCAGATACATAGAACTCAATCCGGTACGCGCCGGGCTTGTGGAAGAACCCTGGTCTTACCCGTGGAGCAGTGCTCACGCGCACTTAACGGGGGACGATGATAGGCTTGTGAAAGTCACTCCATTGCTTAAGATCGTACAAGATTGGAGGGGCCTTCTTTTGCCTTCGATCTCTGAAAAGGAAATGAACGAATTGCGTACGCACGAACGAACCGGCAGACCGTTGGGGAATGAGCGGTTTGTCGAAAACCTTGAAGGAACTCTGGGGAGGATTTTGCGAAAACAAAAACCAGGGCGCAAGAAGATGCAAAAATGAATATGGTGTCCCCGGAATTAGTGCGGAATTAGTGTCCCGGAATTAAGTCGCGCTCCCTCGTCTGACCGCCCGGCGTGGGCGCTGAATCCTGTGCAGGTATATTGGGATTGTCTTGGTCAGTGTTTGTGGGTGTGATAGTGACTCGAAACTGGTTGACAAGTCCCTTGAAGGGAAAGACAATCCCGGCAAGAACCGACACTCGAATGGCCGTCGTATACTGATCAGCGCCCTTATGGCGCTGCGCGATCGGACGACGGCAAGTAACTTGGGCTGCTTCGAGCAACGCGGTCTTATATCCGGCGACGCATTGATGGTCGGGGCCGGGGTGGGGTCGGGCGCTGTATCCAGGAAATGATTTCGACGGAGGATTGGGAGGCGCATCATGACCCGTGTCCTCGAGAATAAGCGTCAAGCGATAGCTGAAGTCTGCCGGCGTCATGGTGTGGCCCGGCTGGACGCATTCGGCTCCGCCATGCGTGATGACTTCAGGCCGGGCGAGAGCGATGTGGACCTGCTGGTCGAGTTCGGGCCGATGGCACCATACGCCCGCGTCGATGCCTACTTCGGCCTGCTCGAAGAACTCAGGGCCTTACTGGGGTTGGAGGTCGACCTCGTCATGGCGGGGGCCGTTAAGAACCCGTACATCGCCCGCGATATCGATCGTACGAAGCGGATGCTCTATCATCGCTGAGACGGGAGCCTGAGTGTCCGAGAAGGAAGCCACAGCCCGCATCAAGATCAATAAGCTGCTCGAAGCAGCCGGCTGGCGCTTCTTTCCGGAGGGCAACCGGCCTGCCAACATCTGTCTCGAGCTGGCTGTCGCCGTCACGGCGGCGATCAGCCTCTCCAAGTTACTCGCCAGGGAACTGGCCCCTCACAATATCCTGGTCAACAGCGTCGCGCCCGGCTCGACGCTCTTTCCGGGCGGCTCGTGGGACAAACGACAGCGCGAAAACCCGGCGCAGATCGCCCAGTTCATTAAGGACGAGCTTCCGCTCGGCCGATTCGGCCGCCCCGAAGAAGTCGCAGCCGTCGTCGTCTTCCTGGCGTCCCAACAGGCCAGCCTGATGACCGGCGCGTGCGTCACTGTCGATGGCTGTCAGTCGCGCTCGCTCATCTGACCCCCGCTCCTTTGTGCCCTCGACCATCATGCTCTTAGCGAGGTTGCGCGACGGGTCCACGTGGCATGTAGATGACATTGACGACCTGGGTTCACAATGGAGTATACTTTCAAGGGATGATCACCACCCCTTGGAATGATCGCCACCCGCATAGGATCGCGCTACCAAAGATGCGACTCTCGTTTTCTAGCAGGAACTCCTGAGGCACACCGATCTCACCGCCACGATGATCGACACCCCTGCGTTGGACTGAGGAGGAAGGGTGTCCAGAGTCCGGTTGAGAGCCTCAGATGTGCTTCGCGCAGTTCTCTGGTGGAAGGCTGGATAGGCTGATATAGGTGTGCGTCTGCTGTTATCGGGATTCATGCAAATCGCTTGTTAAGTGCTAGAAAAGATTATAAAGTTGTGACCATCTTCATGAACGGCACGGTGAGATAGGGTTTCGCCCGCGTGTACCGGAATGACGGTGACTCGGCTGTCCGGGTGACTGAGGTAATGATGACCCCCCTTCACACGGATTACCTGGAACCCGGCCCTTCGAAGCGCCGCGATGAGTTCCTTCCCCCGGATCCGCAACTGTTCGTAACTGGGGCGATTCTGCTGCCTTTCTAGGACCTTGTCAAGTCCGTACGCTCTATGCTCCGGGGGCAGGTAGAGGTAATGATCCTCTGCGAGAGGGCATGTTGTGGGGTTGAATCGGGCGGGTAAGTGTGATAGCGTGACGCTGAAGCAGCGAACAGCCTGCAGCGGTCAGCTATCGGTGAAAGAGAAAAGTCTCCGTGGATAATGGGACGAGATTGTTACTCAGGCAGCTTCCCTCGGTGGATGAGCTGTTGCAGGAGCCGTCGATCCGAGAGATGGCGCAGACGCTGCCGCGCTGGGCGGTCGTTGAGGCGATTCGAGAGGTGTTGGAGCGTCGGCGGCGGATGATCGCCAAGGGCCAGTCCGGATCGACGCCGTCCGATCTGTCATCCAGGACCGCGTTGGTGGCCGAGGCGCAACAGATCGCGGCACGGCTGAGTCGGCCGACGTTGCGGCGTCTTATTAATGCGACAGGCGTGGTCATTCATACGAACTTCGGTCGCGCCCCGCTGGCCGAGCCGGCCATCGAGCGGGTAGTCGAGGCGGCTCGGGGCTACTCGAATCTGGAGTATGACCTCGAACGGGGCGACCGCGGGTCCCGGCAGGAG
The DNA here is from genome assembly GCA_902196205.1 of Candidatus Methylomirabilis lanthanidiphila. Lineage (NCBI taxonomy): Bacteria > Methylomirabilota (SeqCode) > Methylomirabilia (SeqCode) > Methylomirabilales (SeqCode) > Methylomirabilaceae (SeqCode) > Methylomirabilis (SeqCode) > Candidatus Methylomirabilis lanthanidiphila. The sequence continues at coordinate 12,008 of CABIKM010000002.1, forward strand.
CACGTGGAACAGCTCTTATGCCGTCTTACCGGGGCCGAGGCCGCGCTTGCGGTCAACAATAATGCGGCAGCGGTGCTGCTCGCCATCAATACGCTGGCCGAAGGGAAGGAGGTCATCGTTTCGCGCGGGGAGCTGGTGGAGATCGGCGACTCGTTCCGGATCCCTGATATCATGCGTCGCGCAGGCGGGATCCTGCGGGAAGTCGGGACCACTAACCGGACCTATCTGAGGGATTACGAGGACGCTGTCGGAGCGGCGAGCGCGATGCTCCTCAAGGTCCATACCAGCAACTTCCGTATCCAGGGCTTTACCAACCAGGTGCCGGTGACCGAGTTGGCCGGGCTGGGCGAGAAGGCCGGTCTGCCGGTGGTGGAGGATGTAGGGAGCGGCGCCCTCGTTGATCTGTCACAGCTCGGGCTTTCCAGGGAGCCGATGCCCTCGGAGAGTATCCGTGCCGGGGCGGACCTGATAACCTTCAGCGGGGATAAATTGTTGGGAGGTCCCCAGGCAGGCCTGATCGTAGGGAAGCGAGCACTGGTCGAGAGGCTCCGCCGCAATCCGCTCGCGCGCGCGGTGCGGATCGACAAGCTCTCGTTGGCCGCGCTGGAGGCGACGCTGCGCCTCTACCTCGACGAGGGGCAAGCCGTAGCCCACGTTCCGGTACTTCGAGCGCTGGCGATGCCGCTTCATGAGATCGAGCGGCGGGCCGTGTATCTGCGCGACCGAATTGCCGCATACGCCGCGGGTCACCTGGAGGTCTCGATCATCGAGGGAACCTCAGAGGTCGGTGGTGGCGCGCTGCCACTCGAAGCGATCCCCACGCGACTGGTGACCGTACAGGGCGTCGGCCTGAGCGCGCCGGTGTTGGAAGGGCGCCTGCGGCGGACCGACCCGCCGGTGATGGTTCGGATCAAGGACGACCGGATTGTCCTGGATCCCCGCACCGTCTCGGAAGACGAGCTGGACACGCTGGCCAATCTGATGGCCTCGGTTGTTGCATCGTAGAGATTCAAAGTGCGAGGCATAAAATCCCCACACCCCCCCTTTTCAAAAAGGGGGGCACGGGGGGATTTGGGGTAGGAGGGTTGGAAGGTGTCGTGCGTAAGGAAACGATTGTGAGGTGGGACGGCCGATGCGCGGGCTATTTGTAACCTTTGAGGGGGGCGAGGGGTCCGGGAAGACGACCCAGCTCAAACTGTTGGCGAATCGCATTCGCGCCTCCGGTCAAGAGGTCATCGAATCGCACGATCCAGGCGGGACCGGCATCGGGAAGGAGATTCGGACGCTGCTGCTCGATCCGGGACCGGCTCCTATCAGTGCCGCCACGGAACTGCTGCTGTATGAGGCCAGCCGCGCACAGCTTGTCCGGGAGTTGATCGCGCCGGCCCTTGCGCGAGGGACAATCGTGCTCTGCGACCGTTTTACCGATTCGACAGTAGCCTATCAGGGATGTGGAAGAGGCATCGACCGTGATCTGATACGGCAGTTGAACCGGTTTGCTACTGATGGGTTGGTGCCGGACCTGACCATCCTGCTCGATCTCGACCCGGAGATCGGACTGGCGCGGTGTGGGCGGGACGCGCGTCCCGATGCTGCGACGGGGCGTGGCACGGGGTCGGCGGGCTGGGACCGGATCGAGGCTGAGCCGCTGGACTTTCACCGGCGGGTCAGAGACGGATACCTGGCGCTGGCGCGCGAAGAGCCGGATCGAGTCGCGGTTATCGATGCCGGTCTGGATACGATTGAGATCGAAGCGATTGTGTGGAATCGGATTGTCCGTCTTCAATCGGTGCAACGATGCCGTTTCATGACGTCATAGGACAGGCGCGAGCCGTCCTGTTCCTTCAGCGGGCGGTTACGACCGGGCGGGTCGCCCATGCCTATCTCTTCACGGGGCCGGCTGGAGTAGGCAAACGAGCCGCTGCGCTTGCCCTTGCCCAGGCGCTCAACTGTCAACAAGTTTCGAGTTTCGAGTTTCGAGTTCCGGGTTTAAAATCTGGAATCTGTAACCTGCAACAGCACAGCGACACCCAACACCCAACACCCAACACCCAACATCCTGAATCTCCTAACGATGGATGTGGAGAGTGCCGCGCCTGTCGCAACATTGCGAACGGACAGCATCCGGACGTCCAGATGATCGAGCCGGACGGCGCGACCGTCAAGATTGAGCAGATCCGGACCCTCGAGGCTGACGCGGCGCTGGTTCCCTATGAGGCGCAGTGGAAGGTATTTATACTCAACAATGCCGAGCGCATGACGGAGGCGGCGGCCAATGCGCTCCTGAAGACATTGGAGGAGCCGGCTAGAAATACCGTGTTTGTGCTCCTGACCAGCACGGTAGCAGCCCTGCTTCCCACGATCGTGTCTCGATGTCAGGCCGTGACCTTCTCTCCGCTCCCGCACGGGCAGATCGAAGCCCTTCTGAGAGAGCAAGGGATGGAGTCGTCCCAGGCCCGACTGATCGCGTCGCTCAGCCGGGGCAGCATCGAGCGTGCCCTCAGTCCGGAGGTGGCGTCCCTGCCCGCGACGCGGGATCGACTGCTTGAAGGGCTTGCGCGAGGGTTTCAGGATGGGCCCGCCGCTCTCATTGAACTGGCGGATAAGCTGGCGAAGGATCGGGAGACGCTTCAGCAACAGTTGGAGATCCTGTCGGCCTGGTTGCGTGATCTTATGGTCGCGAAGGCATCCGGAAAGACCAAGTGGCTTGTGAATGATGATCGCGGCGAGACGATTGCTCGCCAGGCGGCGGTCGTACGTCTGGACGCCGTCCTGGAGGGGCTTCGCGCCGTTCATACTACGATGGATAACCTCACCCGTAACGCGAACCCGCGCCTGTCGACGGAGGACCTTTTGCTCCGGCTGCGGGAAGCGCTTCCGTCGGGCCTTTTGCCGGTGTCAGCATGAAAACAGTGCGAATCAATTTGGGAGAGACCGAATATCAGGATCAACACTACGATCCCCGTGGGGTGAAACTGAAGCCGGGTGACCATGTGGTGGTCGAAACCAAGTGGGGACAGGGGTTAGGCAGGGTGTTCTCTACCTTCCCGCTTTTCCCCGATCATAAGGCCGCGGAACCGCTGCCGGCGGTCCTCCGCGTGGCCACCGCGCGGGATCGCGCCAATGAGGACCGGATCAAGCGTCTGGAATCGGACGGGAGGACCTTCTGCTCGCGGAAGATCACAGCATTAGAACTGCCGATGAAGCTGGTTGATGTCAAGGCGAGCTTTGATCGGAGCCGGGTCACCTTTTATTTCTACGCCGATGAGCGGATCGATTTCCGTATTTTGGTCAAGGATCTGGCGCAGCAACTCCACACCCGGATTGAGATGCGACAGATCCGGGCCAGGGATGTCGGCAGCAAGCTGGGTTGCGTCGGCCCATGCGGCCGAGAGCTGTGTTGTAAGACCTTTCTGAAGGAGTACGACCCGATCTCTGTCCGGATGGCCAAGGACCAGAACCTGCCCCTGAATCCGAGTAAGCTGGCCGGCATGTGCGGGCGGCTGAAATGCTGCCTTCGCTATGAGCACTCGATGTACGAGGAAGCGAAGCGGCGTCTGCCCAAGATCGGCTCGCCGGTCGAGGCGCCGGAGGGGGTGGGGATTGTCAAGGCGAGGAATCTCCTGACGGAATCGTTGGTGGTCGAACTGGAAGACGGCGCACAGATCACCGTGAAAGCGGCCGATCTGATCCATATCGGCCCACCCCTCGACGAGAACGCACCCCGGAGCGGTTGTGGCGGCGGTGGGTGCAGCGCCGGCGGCTGGGGGGTTGGGTCCGCGCCGGACCACACCAACTCATGAGCGACAAGATCTTCTATCTGACTACCCCGATCTATTACGTCAACGCCACCCCGCATCTGGGGCACGCCTACACCACCATCCTGGCCGATACGATGGCCCGCTTCCAGAAGCTTCGGCTGGGGCCTGACCGGGTCTATTTCCTGACCGGCACCGACGAGCACGGCGACAAGATCGTCCAGGCGGCTGCACAGGGCGGCGAGAGCCCGCAGGCGTATGTCGACCGGATCAGCGGCATCTTTCAGGCAACATGGACGCAACTGGGACTTGCGCCGAATCAATTCATTCGCACCACCAGCGAACCTCACAAGCTGGCCGTCCAGCGGTTCCTGCAACAGATCTACGATGCCGGCGACATCTATTTCGGCGAGTACGGCGGCCATTACTGCCTGGGCTGCGAGCGGTTCTACACCGAGAAGGAACTGGTCGAGGGTAAATGCCCGGATCACCAGACGATCCCGTCCTTTATCAAGGAGCAGAACTACTTCTTTCGGATGGGAAAATATCAGGAGTGGCTGATCGATCATATCCACCGCCACCCCGACTTCATTCGACCGGAGCGCTTTCGGAACGAGGTCTTGTCCTTTCTGAAGGAGCCGCTGGAAGACCTCTGTATCTCTCGGCCTGCGGCGCGCCTCACGTGGGGGATCCCGCTCCCCTTTGATGACCGGTATGTGACCTACGTCTGGTTTGATGCCCTCATCAACTATATCTCTGCGCTGGGCTGGCCGGATGGCGACGCGTTCCGGCGTTTCTGGCCCGCCGCGCAGCATATGATCGCCAAGGATATCCTGAAGCCGCACGCCATCTACTGGCCGACCATGCTGAAGGCTGCCGGGTTGCCGCCATATCGGCACCTGAACGTCCACGGCTACTGGAAGATCGAAGAGGCCAAGATGTCGAAGAGCAGAGGCTCGGTCGTCCGGCCGCTTGATCTGGCCGATCAGTACGGCATCGACGCCTTTCGCTACTTTATGTTACGGGAGATGACGTTCGGTCTGGACGCCGCCTTCAGCGAGGAGGCGCTGGTGGCTCGGCTGAATGCGGACCTGGCCAATGATCTGGGCAATCTCTACAGCCGCGTGCTGAAGCTGATCCAGCGATACTACGGCGGTGTTATTAATCAGTTACCTGACGATGGAGAGCTGGCTGGTGCTGGGCGCGCGGCCGTCGCGGATGTTATAGCCGCGATGGAGCGCTTTGCGTTCAGCGAGGCGCTGGCAGCCATCTGGAATCTGATCTCGGCGACAAACAAATACCTGGTCGCCAACGAACCGTGGAAGCACGATCCGGCGGACGCTCGAACGAAAGCGGTCCTGGCCACTGCAGCCGAGACCCTCCGCGCCATCGCGACGCTCCTGTTGCCGTTTCTTCCCCAGTCCGCGGAGCGCATGCTCCGGGGCCTGGGCGTCCCGGAGTCGACAACTCCTATTCGTCTCGAGGATGCGTACCCTTCACCATCGCGGATCGAGTCACATGAGTGGCGAGTTCACGAGGTGCCGTCCCTCTTCCCCCGTATCCAGGCGACCGCTGCAAAGCCGCCGCTCCGAAGCTCCCCCTCCCCCTCGCCCTCTCCACCAAATGGGGGCGAGGGGCTAATAATAAAGGCCTCCACCCCGCACCCGGAGGGTACCCGCGCGGCGAGGGGCACAGAAACAACCTCCTCTCCCCAGCGTGGGGGAGAGGATAGAGGTGAGGGAGGAGGCGAGAACGCCGAGCCGATTACAATCGAGGAGTTTCGGCGCGTCGACCTTCGCGTCGCGGAGGTGATCGCGGCGGAGGCGATCAAGGGCTCCAGGAAGCTGGTCAAGCTGCGGGTCCGGCTCAACGATGAAGAGCGCACCGTCGTCGCCGGCCTGAAGGAGCACTATCCGCCTGAAACCTGGGCCGGGAAGCGGATCATCCTGGTGGCCAACCTGAAGCCGACCAGCCTGATGGGGGTGACGTCGCAGGGGATGGTACTCGCCGCCGAAGACGACACCGGCCGGATCGTCCTGCTCACGTCGGAAACGCCGGTTCCCTCCGGCGCCAAGATCCGCTAGCGTGCATCCGATGAAGTCGCTCCACCATTGCGAATGCACTGTGGCGAGCCAAGAAACGAGAATAGCAAGGCGCGGCTCACGGAAACGACCGAGGCGTACGTTATCGGGTACGTCGCAGGGAGCGACCGGGAGTCGGCAACGCCGCTAGGCGAAGTTTATCGGGTCGCCATGTTGATTGATACGCACGCCCACATCCAGATGCGCGAGTTCGATGCCGACCGGGCTGAGGCGCTGGCGCGGGCCACGGCCGCCGGGGTCGGACTGATGCTTGCCGTCGGCTACCATCTTGAGGCCAGCCGGATGGCGGTGGAGGCCGCGCAACGCTTTCCGCAGGTGTACGCCGCCGTCGGCATCCATCCCCATGACGCCGGAACCTACGATGACGCCGCCGAAGAGACCCTTCGCGACCTCGCCAAGCAGCCCAAGGTGGTCGCCATCGGCGAGGCGGGCCTCGACTTCTTTCGCGACCGCGCCCCGCGCGCAGTCCAGGCCGATGCCTTTCGTCGCCAGATCCGGCTGGCCAGAGAACTGGATCTGCCGCTTATCGTCCACGACCGCGACGCCCACGAGGACACGATGGAGCTTTTGCAGGAGAAAGCGGCGCCGCGAGTGCTGCTGCACTGCTTCTCTGGCGATCTGACCATGGCGGAAGAGGCATGGCGACGAGGCTACTATACCTCAATCGCCGGGCCGGTGACCTATCCCAAGAACGAGACGCTGCGCGAGATCGTACGGAAGGCCAAGACGGATCGTCTGCTCCTGGAGACCGATTGCCCCTTTCTGCCGCCCCAAGCGTTCCGGGGCCAGCGGAACGAGCCGGCGTATCTCCTGCACACGGCTCAAGAGGTCGCCCGCGTCTTAGGCATTCGCCTCGACGAACTCGGTCACCTCACGACCGACAACGCCCGCCGTCTGTTCCGACTCCCAGCTTCGGAATAATTCCGCCTACATAGGACGGCGCCATCGAAGACTTGACCCGCATTTTCAGGATAATGGCCATCGGGCTTACTCCTTTTCTTCTCTCTTCTCGTGTGTATCAGAAAAGGGGAGAGAAAACAAGCGAGGGAGGGAATAGGGGGTCAGGAGTTCGAGGCCGACGGGGCCGCTGCGCCGGGCATGCTAGAGGACGGGCCGGATGTTCCAGATCTCTCTGGCATATTCAGCGATAGCGCGGTCGCTCGAGAATTTTCCGGTACGGGCGACGTTGAAGATCGCCTTACAGGCCCAGCCCGCGGGATCGTTGAACGCCTGAGCGACCCGGTTCTGGGTATCAATATACGATTCCAGATCGGCCAGATGGAAGTACGGGTCGCCGTGGTCCAGCACCGACTCACCAATCCAGCGGAACAGACCGGGCTGGTTGGGGCAGAACAGGTTGGACGCGAACGCCTCCATGACCCGTCGTATGTGGGGGTTGCGGTGATAATAGTCTCGAGGATGATACGAACCTCGCTCCCGCATCTGCCTGACCGCCTCAGCCTGTAATCCGAAGAGAAAGACGTTCTCCTCACCCACCTCTTCCATGATCTCGGTATTGGCCCCGTCATAGGTGCCGACAATGAGGGCTCCATTCATCGCAAACTTCATGCTGCCCGTTCCCGAGGCCTCCGTCCCGGCCATTGAGATCTGCTGGTTCACATCCGCAGCGGGAACGATCTGTTCCGCCAGCGAGACGCGGTAGTCGGGAAGGAACACCACCCTGATCAGCCCCTTCACCTGCGGATCGTTATTGACGACCTGGCCCACACTGGTAATCAGTTTGATGATCTGCTTGGCCGTCCAATAGCCCGGCGCCGCCTTGCCGGCAAAGATGTACACGCGGGGCACAGGAGGCTCAAGTCCGTCTTGAATGATACACAGATATTGGTGAACGATCTGCATGACATTGAGCAGTTGCCGTTTGTACTCGTGAATCCGTTTGATGTGCACATCGAACAACGCATCCGGATTAACAACTACCCGACTGACGTCGTAGATGAGTCTCGTCAATCGTACCTTGTTGACCCGTTTCACAGCGAGAAATGCCTGCCGGAACTTCGCATTCTGCACATGAGGCTCCAGACCCCTCAGCTTCCCCAGGTCGGCAATCCACCCGTTGCTGCCGATGGTGTTGGTGATGAGATCGGCCAGCAGCGGATTGGCTTGAAGCAGCCAGCGTCGTGGTGTGACACCGTTTGTCTTGGTGCTGAATCTCTCCGGCCAGAGTTGTGCGAAATCGGGCGCTAAATAGGTTTTCACCAGTTGAGTGTGGAGCGTCGAGACGCCGTTGACGGCATGGCTGCCGACCAGCGCGAGGTTGACCATGCGCACCCGCTTCTGCTCCCCCTCCTCAATCACGGACATGCGTCGCAATCGCTCGTAGTCGCGCGGCCACATGGACGCCACCTGTGCCAGGAATCGGCGGTTGATTTCGTAAATGATCTGCAGGTGTCGCGGTAGAACGGCCTCAAGCAGCGAGACCGACCATTTCTCCAGCGCCTCCGGCATCAGGGTATGATTGGTATACGACAGCGTGGCCTGCGTCATCTCCCAGGCGATCTCCCAGGGTTGGGCATGTTCGTCGACCAACACCCGCATCAGCTCTGCCACGGCCAGGGCCGGGTGGCTGTCATTGAGCTGTATGGCGACCTTGGACGGAAACTGATCGAAGTTGTCGTGGCTCTTACGGTATCGGCGCACAATGTCCCGGAGGGCGCATGCCACGAGGAGGTATTCCTGAAGGAGTCGCAGCTCCCGGCCGGCCTCGATCGAGTCGGCGGGGTAGAGGACCTTGGAAATGGTCTCTGAGGCGATCTGTTGCTCGACCGCCTTCAGATAGTCCCCCTCATTGAAGATCTGCATATCGAACTCTTCAGATGATCGCGCCGAGTACAATCGCAGCACATTGACCGTGTTGCCGCCGTATCCGATAATCGGCATATCGTGCGGGACACCGATAATAATCTTCCAATCCATCCACATGGGGTTGTACCCCCCGGTGCGATCGATGCCGTGTTCGACGCGACCGTATACCGGTACGATACATGCCTCATCGGGACGTTCGATCTGCCAGGGATTACCGCTGGCCATCCAGTTATCCGGTTTTTCCTTCTGATACCCGCCGTCAATGGCCTGCTTGAACAGGCCGTACTCATAGTTGATGCCGTATCCGTATCCCGGCATTCCCATGGTGGCCAGAGAGTCCAGAAAACAGGCCGCCAGACGGCCGAGGCCGCCATTGCCTAATGCGGCCTCAGATTCGCCTTCCAGCACCTCATCGAGATCGACACCCATTGTGCGGAGCGCCTCCCGGCACGGATCGAGCATGCCCAGATTGCTCAGGTTGTTTCTCAGGGATTGGCCCAGGAGAAACTCCATGGAGAGATAATGTACGCGCTTGGGATCGGCCTGTTGATACCGGTCCTCGGTCTCCAGCATCCGATCGATGAGGGCGTCTCGTACGGCAAACGCCACGGCCATAAACAACTCGCGGCTGGAACAGTGCTCCCATTTTTTCCCCAAGGAATACCGGGCGTGATAGCGAATCGCATCTTGAAAGGCGGATACCGTGAGGGCAACATGACGATGCGTTCCGGTGTCCGGCCCCGGATCCTGCTCAAGCCGTCTGGTTGTCATCGGTTACTCCTTCAGTCGTTCTTGTGTGGATTGACACGGTTTGAGTAATCTCGTCAGGGTCAGAGTATTTTTCCCGCAGGATGTTGTATACGTGACCTCGTCCATGGTATTCCTGATAATCGCGAGCCCCAATCCTCTCTCGGGAATGCGCTCCAGGCATCCAGGATCGAAATCCAGTGGTGACGCGGTCTGTGGCGCGAGACGCGTGGCGTCCATGGTCCTTCCCGCGTCGCAGATCTGGACGATCAGCCGATCGGAATACTGGGCAAAGACGACCTCTACCTCATGTTCCGCCTCGCGGCTATAGGCGTGTACGATAGCGTTATTGACCGCCTCGACCACGCACAACGCGATCTGATGCGATTCGATGTCGGACAGCGGAACAAGCGAGCAGAGTCGCTGTATCGTCTGACCGATAAGCGGCACATTCTGCAGATCGCTGGCGATGGCCAATGTAATCCGTCTTCCGCTCAACTCGCCCTATCCTTCTTTGTCGCCGCCCAGGGCCGACACCGCCTGCGCCTCATCGGCAACGACTTGAAATACCCGGTCCATCCTCGTCAATTTGAATAACGTCATCGTCGACTCCTGCAACCCGCAGACGACCAACTCGCCCCGTCCACCCATTCGCTTCAGGGTGGAGACAATCGCCCCCAAACCGCTGCTGTCGATAAACTCGACCTTCGAGAGATCCAGTATGATCTTCGTGTTGCCTGAAGCGATCAGTTCGCTCATCTGTTCCTTAAAATCGGTTGCAATCCTGGCGTCCAGCCGATCTTCCAGTGGCGTGACAATCAGCGCATCGCCTACTTTTCGCTGGTCAAGCTGCATCGCGTGAGCTCCTTTGCCTATTCGGGTTGCCTGACCTGAACGGTGACCGCCGCAAGGTACGTGTCCAGCCGTTCGCACAGGCTCATCGCGGCCTCCCGATCGCCGTGCGTACCGGCCTCCTCGAGGGCCTTGCCCATGTCGCTGATCTCCATGAACCCATAGCCGCCCCCGGTCCCTTTCATGCTATGTCCTAATCGCGCTAGCTCGTCGTACTTGCCCTCCTGGGCCAACCGCTTCATCTGCTCGACATCCCGACGACGATTCTCCAGGAACTCCGGAATCAGGTCCGCGATCTCCTCGTCGACGTACACGACAATCGTCTGTTTCTCCATCGTCAGTCCCCCCTCATGGGACCTTCGAGTCGTTATCTGTATTCTCCTCCTCCGAATCGCCCAGATAGCGCCGGATTGTCCGAAGCAGGAGATCCTTCCTCAGCGGCTTGGTCAGGTAATCATCCATTCCTTGGCGCAGACACTGCTCTCGATATCCGGCGATCGCATGCGCCGTCAGCGCGATGATAGGCGCCCGCCCGATGTTGTGCCCTCGTTCCCACGCTCTGATCGCTCGTGTCGCCTCAAACCCGTCCATTTCCGGCATCTGCACGTCCATCAGGATAAGATCGTAGTGAACCTGCCGAATGGCATTGACCGCCGCCATCCCATTGCCCGCGATCACGACCCAGTACCCGGCCTTCTCCAAAATCCTTCTCACCAGATTCTGATTATCCACATTGTCTTCGACCAGCAGGATGTGTCGCGGGAGCGTGGAGCGTATTGTCTCCGGGATCGACGGCTCGGCGGGCGCCTCCGCCGCCTCCGCCCTTCGAAGCAGCCCCATCAACATATCCAGGAGCTTGGACTGCTTGACCGGTTTGGTCAGGACCACCTCGATTCCCAGCTCTTTCCTGGTGGCAGGGGGCAACCCTTCCCAGGACGAGAGCATCACCACCCTGATTGCCTGAAGCCTTGGGTCCTCCCGGATCGCCCGCGCCACAGCCGCCCCGTCCATGCCCGGCATGTGATAATCCAGGAGGACGATCTGATAGCGCGCCTGTGGCGCGCGCAACAGCGCCAGGGCCTCCTCCCCGCCAGCCGCCTCGCCAATTGACATACCCCACGTCTGAAGCGTTCGTCGAAGGATCAGACGATTGGTCGGATTGTCATCCACCACCAGCACCGCCACGTCGCGTAAATCGGGATACGCCTCGCGCCCCGCCTGTACTGTTTCAGCTTCAGGCTCCGCCACGGATACGGTCAGATCACAATAGAAGGTGGATCCTGTGCCGACCTCGCTCTCGACCCATATCCGGCCGCCCATCAGCTCCATGAGGGACTTCGAGATACTCAAGCCCAGCCCGCTTCCCCCAAACCGCCGGGCCGTCGTCGCATCAGCCTGAGCAAACGGGTCAAAGATCCTGGTCTGCTGATGTTCAGGAATGCCGATCCCGGTATCGGCCACCGAGCAATGAAGTCCGACTTGTCCGGGCGTATCAACCTTCGTCTGCTCAACCTGGATAGCGACCTCCCCGCGCTCCGTAAACTTGATGGCATTGCCCACCAGGTTCACCAATACCTGTCTCAGGCGCGTGGGATCGCCGAGTACACGCGACGGCAGCGCGGGATCCACATAGCACGTCAGCTCCAGCCCCTTTTTTTGGGCCCGAATGCTCAGGATCTCGGCCACGCCTTCAACCACCTCTCGCAGGTGAAAGGCCACCTCTTCGATCGCCATCTGACCCGCCTCAATCCTGGAGAGATCGAGGATATCGTTGATGACGGTCAGCAACGCCTCGGAGGAGGATTGCACCACCTGCAAGAACTCTCGTTGTTCCGTCGTGAGCGCCGTATCGAGGGTGAGCTCGGTCATGCCGATGATGGCGTTCAGCGGTGTCCGGATCTCATGGCTCATCTTGGCCAAAAACTCACCCTTGGCGTGGCTGGCCGCTTCGGCGGCCAATTTGGCCTGCTGCATCGCGGCCTCCGCCCGCTTGCGCTCTTCGACCTCTCGTTTCAGCTCTTCGGCGTGACGTTGCACCGAACTCCAGAGTCGGCTGTGCTCAATGACAATGGCCACCTGATCCGCCAACGGGAGCAGGCGCTCAATATCTCGTGAGGAGTAGGCGTCCGTCGTGAGGCTGTCGAGGAAGAAAACCCCCAGCACCTCTCCGCCGGCCAGGAGGGGAAGCGCAAGGGCGGACCGGACCCCCTCCTGCGCCAGATACGTTTCATCCCTGAACTTGGCCTCGTTGACCAGATCGCGCACGAACCGTGGCTCTCCGTGGGCAAGCATCCATTCGATCGCCGTGTCGTTCGTCTTCGGCCAGCTCTGTCCTTGATGGGCCGCGAGCGGGACGTGAGCGACGGAGTACGCTACCCGAAGTTGATCGCCTTCCGGGAGAATCACCCCCAGACGGTCATACGGGATGTACGACTCCACCGCACGGGCAAACGTATCGAACACCTCGTCGAGTTCGAGCGATCGGTTCAGCAGTCGGCTTAGCGTGAACAGCGCCTCCCATCGCGCGGCGAGGTCCTTCGTTGTCTCATACAGTTGAGCCAATTCGGTATGGGCGGCTGCCAGGTCTGCGTCTGCCTGCTTCCTGGCGGTGACGTCCTGCTTAATCGCAATGAAATGGGTGATCTGCCCACGATCGTCTCGAACGGGGGCGATGGCCTGCTCTTCGGTATAGAGGCTGCCGTCCTTCCGCCGGTTGATCATTTCGCCGTGCCAGACCTGCCCGGCAAGGATTGTCTCCCAGATATGCTGGTAGAACTCGGTATCATGATGGCCGGATTTGAGGAAACGCGTGGTTCGGCCGAGCATCTCCTGTGGCGTGTAGCCGGTCAATGTCGTGACAGCGGGATTGACCCACGTGATCTTCCCTTCCCGGTCAGTGATCATGATGCCGTTCGCCGCGGCCTCCAGCGCCGTCGTATGCAAGTGCAGTTGGGCTTCCGCCTGTTTGCGTGCGGTAATGTCCCGAATCGCGCTCATGACGATGCCGCCATCCTTGGTGGGATAGTGGCTGAGCTTGATATCGACCGGAAACTCCCGCCCGTCCTTGCGCACGCCGTAGAGTTCCAGACCTATCCCCATGGGCCGCGTCACAGGGTGTGTCAGATAGGTGGCGCGATGCGCGGTGTGCTGCGTGCGGAGATGCTCCGGCACTAGCATCTCAAGGGGTGCGCCCACCAACTCTTGCTGCGTATAGCCGAATAGCCGCTCCGCCTCGTCATTGGCAAGCACGATGCGCCCCGTCTTATCGACCAGCAACATGGCGTCCGGCGCATCCTTCACCAGCCCGCGAAACTTTGCCTCGCTTTCAGCCAGCGCGTTGAGCGTCTCATGCAGACCGGCAGCCAGACGGTTGAGCTCGTCCACTACTCGCGGCGCTGCCGGGCATTTGCCCACGACACACTCATCCAGACTGGCGGCCAGACGGTTGAGTTCGTCAATAACCGATGCTGAGCGTGAACTCGGTTGCATAGTCATCCTTATCCGCGTCAAGCGGCCGGCGGTCAGCTAACAGCTTGCAGGCCGGACGCCGATGATTGAGCACTGTTTGTTTCCGCTTTTTCGAGCGCCAGCAGGGTAATATCGTCCTCAAACTCCTCGCTGCCCCTCCAATGTTCGATTGCCTGTTTGATACCGGCCACCACGTCGCGCAACGGGCAGTCTCGCCACTCTTCTACCAGGGCGATGAGGCGGTCTACCGAAAAACGCTCCCCCTCCTTCCCGGTACATTCCGGAATACCGTCGGAGTAGAAGAAGAGCCGGTCGCCAGGATGGAGGTACAACTCCTCTTCCCGATACTCGACATCGGGGAACAGTCCCACAGGAAACCCTCCTGTTCCCAGCAGCGTGGCGTGAGCCTCCTTGGGCTGGTAGATCGGGCACGGATGGCCGGCTTGAGTCAGGAGCAGTCTGGCGTTGCGGGTTTCGACAATGCCGTAGATCATGGTGAAATACTGTATCGCGTCATCATCGGACTGAAACTGTTGATTCAGGGTGTGAACAGCGTCCGCAGGCGTCGCGATGGTATAGTGAGGGGGGTCCTGAGTGAATTGCATCAAGGGACTTCCCTGGCTGACGGCGGGCGAGAGCAGCTTGCTCAGGGTGACCGACAGCATCGCCGCGGGGATCCCGTGACCGGCTACATCCAAAATGTAAAAGCCTATCTGGTGCTGATTGAGCTGAAAGACATTAAAGATATCGCCCGCAACGAAATGACAGGGAGCAAACATCCACTCAAATCTGAACCCGGGGACGACCAGTGCGTGGCTGGGCAGCAGAGATCGCTGCATCGTGACCGCCGCATCAAGGTCCTCGCGAATCCTGGAGTAGGCCTCCTGAAGCTTCCTGTTCTGCTCCTCCAGATTGTGTTCCAGCGTCACGACCCGTTCACCGGCCCTGATGCGGACCTTCAGCTCTCCGGCGTTGAACGGTTTGATCAGAAAATCATCGGCGCCGGCTTCCATCCCCTTGATGAGTTCGCCTTTTGAGTGTTTGGCCGTCAGGAGGATGATATAGATGTATCTTGCGAGTCGTCCCTCCCTGATCCGACGGCAGAGCTCTAACCCGTCCAGGTTCGGCATGGTCCAGTCGGTGATCACAAAACTGATCGGTTGACTCTGGAGAACCTCCCATGCTTCAGCGCCATCAGCCGCTGGGACGACGTCGTACCCCCATCTCTGGAGGATTCCCAGCAGAAGCCTCCGCATATCCACATCATCGTCAACGATCAGTATCCGCATTATGCGCTCCTACTCTATGCGCCGGCGGAACACCTATGGATACGAATCCGCCTCCGACTCCGTCATTGCGGGCGACCATCGGGAGCGCGGCAATCTTACCGTTGTTGTCTTGAGGGGCTGCGAGATTGCCTAGAAAGTCTCCCATGCTCGCCCTGAGATCCCCCCGTTCCCCCC
>CABIKM010000003.1 GCA_902196205.1 Candidatus Methylomirabilis lanthanidiphila
AGCCGACTGCACCACTTGATGATGTTGCATGTGGGAAAAGAGGTATGGCTGTCGTTGCCGCCGGACCGCTTACACCTGCTCCAGCCCGACGAATGATGACCAGTAATCGTTATAGTGAAAGTCTCCTGCTCACATCCCGAAATCCCCCCGTTCCCCCCTTTTGAAAAGGGGGGTTGGGGGGGATTTTGTTGGGTGTCATGACTTTCATGCCCATGGGTACGCCTTCGACGCATACGAGATTCATATAGGGAGCGAGGATGGAGCTGATCTGGCAAGGCACGAAGCAGGCGGTGTTGCTGCTTATTCACGGCGATCCGGAGGTACTGCGGATTATGCTGCTCTCGCTGCAGATCTCCGGGACCGCAACGCTGCTCAGCCTGCTGATAGGGATTCCCTCCGGTACCATCCTGGCCTTAAGCCGCTTTCCCGGACGCGGCATTGCCATCAGCCTGGTTAATACCGGCATGGGCCTGCCGCCGGTCGTGGTCGGCCTGTTCGTCAGCATCTTCCTCTGGCGGAGCGGGCCGCTCGGCTTTCTGGAACTCCTGTATACACCCAGCGCTATGGTCCTCGCGCAAATGGTGATCGCGGCTCCGGTTGTCACCGGCCTTACGGTTGCCGCCATTCAGCAGTTGAACCCGCGACTGCGTATGCAGCTTATGGGGCTCGGCGCATCGAGACTTCAGGTTGTCTGGCTGCTCCTCAAAGAGGCGCGCCTGCCGCTCGTAGCGGCGCTGATGGCCGGCTTTGGCGCGGTCATCTCCGAGATCGGCGCCTCGATGATGGTGGGCGGCAACATCCACCGGCAGACGCGGGTACTGACCACGGCGACGGTTCTGGAAACCAGCAGGGGAAATTTCGATATGGCGATCGCGCTGAGCCTTCTGCTGATGCTTCTGACCTTTGGCGTGAATGTCACCCTCACCTGGATTCAGCAACGGGGGCGAACACCGTGAGCGGGCCGATACTCTGCCTCGATGGAATCACCGTGTCATACGATGGCATGCTGGTCCTTGACGTACCGTCGCTTGAGGTCCAGGAGGGCGAGACCGTGGCGGTCATCGGGCCGAACGGGGCCGGCAAGTCAACGCTGCTTCGGGTCCTCGGACTGTTAGAGCGCCCCAGTGAAGGGCGGGTCATCTTCGGGGGTCGCCCGATTCAGCCGTATGGCAATCTGCTGCTCGATCGCCGCCGCATGGCCAGTGTCTTTCAGGAGCCGCTGCTGATTGATGGGACCGTCGAGACAAACGTCGCGCTCGGGCTCAGGCTGCGGCACATCGATTCGGCCGAGGTGAGCCGGCGTGCTCAGGAGATTATGGTTATCCTGGGCATCGGGCATTTGGCCACACGGCGGGCCCGGACGCTGTCCGGCGGCGAGGCGCAGCGGGTAAGCCTGGCGCGGGCCCTGGTCCTCGATCCGGAGGTCTTCCTGCTCGATGAGCCGTTCGCAGCCCTGGATCCTCCAACCCGCGAAGCGTTACTGCTCGACCTGAAGACGATTCTCGATAAGCGACGGATTACCACGATCTTCGTGACGCACGATCGAAACGAGGCGCTCCTGCTCGGTCATCGGGTCGCGGTGATGATGAACGGTCGAGTACAGCAGATGGAGGCGCCCGAGCGGGTCTTTGCCGAGCCTGTCAACGAAGAGGTCGCCCGATTCGTCGGCATCGAAACGATCCTCAGGGGCCATGTGCAGTCCGTTAGCCTGGGGCTTGCTGTTGTGGAGGTTCCGGGGTGGACCCTGGAAGTGGCGGAGCCATTGATACCGGGAGAGCGCGTATTGGTCTGCCTGAGACCGGAAGAGATCACGCTCTTCCCTCGCGGCGCAACCCCGACCACCTCGAGCGCGCGGAATCGGCTTTACGGCAAGGTCGTCCGCCACCTGCCGTCCGGTTCCACCTACCGGGTGACGATCGACTGTGGCATCCTGATCGTGGCGACGGTGACCCGGCAATCGTGGGAACAGCTTGGCCTGGAGGATGGGGCCGGGGTCACTGCTGCATTCAAGGCCACCGCTCCCCATGTTATCCGATGCGCCTGAGGGTTTTTGTCCTTGACTTTCACTCGATGGTTGGGTAGGGTAGAATCAAAATGGAATATCCCTCACAGCAGATGCTTGCCTTTTCGCACGAGCAGTCCGGCCTCTCAACGCTGAGAGGCGCCCGTCAGCGCGAGCCTTTCGGCGTTGAGTGTCATTCAGCGGCGAGATGTCGCCATCGCAGTCAAAATCCACCCGAGAGGAGGTAAAAGATGGAGGAGACGGAAGCACAACTCTTTGCTCGTCTCAGGGAGGAGAATCCGGAGTTTCAGCGACTGGCTGAGAAGCACCGAGAATTCGATCAGAAGATCAGTGAGTTGGACCGGATCTATTACCTGACAAGCGAGCAGGAGCGCAAGCGCAAGGAGCTGCAGAAGCTCAAACTGACCATCAAAGATCAGATGCACACGTTAATGCGTCAGCACCGACTCAACCACACACCGGCCACGTCCCAAAAATGAAGCGGCTGACTCACGTCGACCGACATGGCCATGCCCGCATGGTCGATATCAGTGAGAAAGACGAAACCAGGCGGGAAGCCGTGGCCAGAGGCACCATCACCATGCAGCCAGAGACCCTTCGCATGATCGAGAAAGGGAGGGTCCCGAAGGGCGATGTCCTGGCGGCCGCCAGGCTCGCCGGGCTCATGGCGGCCAAAAGGGTGCCCGACCTCATTCCACTCTGTCATCCTCTCCTCCTCTCCAGCGCCGAAGTCGAGTTTACGCCGGTCGAGAAATCAGGACGTCTGGATATCGAATCACGGGTCAAGGTCACGGGACGAACCGGGGCAGAAATGGAGGCCCTGACGGCCGTGGCGATGGCAGCCCTGACCGTCTACGACATGTGCAAGGCGGTGGATAAGGAGATGGTGATCGGCGCAATCCGCCTGATCGGGAAGACAGGGGGAAAGAGCGGAGTGTATCGCCGGCCTGGCGAGAACGGATCCGGAGTCTGATAGGCTCCCGCAAAGGATTCAGTACCACAGCGTGCATACGGCACTGACGATGTCTTCAGGACTGAGGACAGCATTTATTTACTCCCCGCGGTTCTTGGAGTTCGACTACGGACCGGGGCATCCCCTGCGCAATGAGCGGCTCGGGCTCACCTACGATCTGATCAGCGCCTGCGAGTTGTGGTCCCTGCCTTCAACCTGCTCTGTCGAACCTGAACCCGCCACCGACGACGAACTGTTGGTGTTTCTGAAGCCCGACTACCTCAAGATGCTGAAGATGGCCGATGCCGGTCACGCTCCCGTGGAAGCGTTCCGGTACGGTCTCGGCACCCCCGACAACCCGATCCTGCCGGGGATCTATCGGTGGTCGGCGCTGGTGGCCGGCGCCTCGCTGCGCGCCATGCGCCTGGTGGAATCGGGCGAGGTGGCGCGCGCGTTCAACATCTCCGGGGGCCTCCACCACGCCGGACCGGGAAGGGCCTCGGGGTTTTGCTACATCAATGATGCGGCGCTGATCATCGCCGACCTGTGCCGCCGCGGGCATCGAGTCGCCTATGTGGACATCGATGCGCACCATGGCGATGGTGTCCAGTGGGCATTTTACGATACGAATCAGGTCTTGACGCTGTCAATTCACGAGAGCGGCAACACACTGTTTCCCGGTACCGGATTTGTTGGGGAAATCGGTGAAGGAAAGGGGGAGGGGTACGCAGTCAATATTCCCCTGCCGCCCTCGGCGGACGACGAGATCTTTCTCTGGTGTTTCGATGAAGTAATCCCTCCGCTCGTGGACGCCTTTCACCCTGATATCCTGGTCACCCAGCTTGGGATCGACGCGCACCTGACCGATCCTCTCTCTCACGTTGGAATCAGCCTCGGGGCGTTCGTCCATGCGGTCCGGCGCCTCAAAGATCTCTGCAGTCGATGGGTCGCGCTCGGCGGAGGCGGATATGACCAGCGGAACGTCGCTCGCGCCTGGACGGCGGCCTGGGCCGTCATGAACGATTGTGAGCTACCGGCCTCACTTCCACAATCGTTCCTGGATCGGCACAAGGAGATCGAGTGGGGCGACACCAGCTTTATAGACGCTCCTGCTATCATCGAGGGGACGGAGAAGGCGCGCGCCTGGGAGGAGGCCAGGGATACGGTGGAATGTCTCAGGCGGTCGGCGTTTCCGCGGCACGGCATCTGACGTTGGACCTTTTCGCGGGGGGGCCTATGACGGGACGACGGTAGAAGGCTTGACAGGAACGGCACTTGAGGAGCGTGAAAGTACAGGAACTGGGCAACAACGGGTTTCGGTTTGGCAGGAGGCAGCCAATGGCATTCCAAGATAGGTCACTGACGTGTGTTGATTGTGGGCAGCAGTTTACCTTCACCGCAGGCGAGCAGGAGTTTTACGCCCAGAAAGGGTTCATGAATGAGCCGAAACGGTGTAAGGGCTGCAAGGCGGTGCGCAAAGGGGGAGGCGGCCATGGAGGCCCCCGCCAAGAGTACGAGGTCGTTTGCTCGGCCTGTGGCCAGCCGACCTCCGTTCCTTTCAAGCCGATCCTCGACAAACCGGTCTTCTGCAAGCCTTGCTTCGTAGCCAAGCGAGCCGGCGGGTAAGAGATATATAAATCTAAATAGCCTGTCGTTGTCAGCTTATATGAAGGGCCGGGCGCGTCCGTCGTCGCCCGGCCTTTTACCTTTTCAGGCCGGTGAAACCGGAAAGGCTGTGTCGGGAGCGATCTCGTGATGGCGTTCGTGAAGATCTGTGAGGGGTGTCCATGACCGATCATGCCGCCGCCTGCCTGATCGGGGAGCACAACGGCTTTCGCTGGTATCACGTGGACGACCCGAGGGGTCCGGCGCTCGACGAACTGGCCGCAGAGTTCGGCCTGCACGAGCTGGCGGTCGAGGATTGCCGCAATCAGCGCCAGCGCGCCAAGCTCGAAGAGTACGACGGCCACCTGTTCGTAATCTTTAACTCCATTCACTTCGACCCGGAACAAGAGCAGTGCTGGTTCCGCGAGATCGATTTCTTTATCGGTAAGGATTTTCTGATCAGTGTCCGCGAAGGTCCGACACTCAGCCGCACCGTGGCGGCGGTGTTGCCGGGCTTTCATGCCGACCCTGCGATGGCCCATCCTGGCCGCCTGCTGCGGGCCATGCTCGACTTCATGGTGGACCAGTACCTGCCCGTGCTCGACACCGTGGAGGACCGCATCGAGGAGATCGAGGAGCAGATCCTCGAGAATCCCAGCCCCCGGCTGCTCGCCGATATCTTTGCGCTGCGCCGCGCGTTGATCGATTTCCGCCGCGTGGCCTTGGCCGGCCGCGAGGTCATCAATCACCTGTTGAGCCGCGCCGAGCCCTGGCTCCAGTCGCAACAGCCGTATTTCCGCAACATCTACGACCACATCGTCCGCGCGCTTGATTTCGCGGAGACCTATCGCGACATCCTCACCGGCGTGCTCGACGTCCACCTCTCCGCCACCGCCAATCGCACCAACGACATCATGAAGCGCCTGACCGCCTGGGCGACGGTGGCCATTCCGTTCCTGCTGATTACCGGCTTCTTCGGCATGAACTTCCCCAACCTGCCATGGCTCGATAGCTCGCTTGGCTGGGTGTATGCGTCAGCGGCGATGCTCGCCGTGGGCGTTGCGATCGGCGCCTATTTTAAGTACCGCGACTGGTTCTGATGCCCGTGATACGCGACATGCCAAGCCGTTCCTCGCTTTCTGTCTCCGAACTCGCCTGGCGCAAGGTCCGCCATGAGATCACTCCAACGCTGCAGGACGCCATGCGGCAGCTCCCAAACTACCTCTCCCACCTCAACCTCTCTCGCCTCCCTCCGCAGGTCGTCTGCCCTGGCAGCCTGCTGCTCAACTGGCTGGCCGTGACACGGCCTGGCCTCTCGGACCTGGAGCAGATTGCCATGGCCGAGGATCTGCTGGTCTGGGCGGCTTACCGCGACGCGAAGACTGTCTGGCGGATCGAGCCCTGTCTGCTCGATGCCCTCTCGGACTGCCCGTGGCCGGACGAGACGCCCATGACGGCCATCAGGCTGCCCAGCCGCTGCCCCGTCCTGGAATGGCAGGGCCCGGAAGGGCCCATCGTGGTCTCCGCCTGTTACGACCTGCTGACTGGGCAGGAAGGCACAGGAAAGCTTGAACTGCGGCTCCAATGGTTGCATGAGCAGAGGTGGCTCCCCCTGGCCATTCTGTACAATGACGCTCCCACGCTCAGCGCGGCCCTGGAGCAGGCCCAGGCTGTTGCGCTCGACGCCGCCCGGCAGGTCCAGGGCGCGCCGCTTGATATCGAGGCCCCGTTCCGATCGGACCTCGCCCGCATGGCCTTGATCCTGCTGCTGTACTTGAGCGGTGAGCCCGATATGGTCAAGACGGTCCATCCAGGCGCGAAACCCCATCGTGACGTCAGGATGCGCCGCAAGGATCCTGAACGATGGGCGGACATCCGGGAGCCCACGGTCTGGGATGTTGGCGTCGAATACCGGAAGGCGCTTGAACGATGGGAGATCGAACAGACGCGGGAGATTGCGACCCATGCGTCAGATCGGTCGGTCAGGCCACACATGCGCCGTGCGCATGCCCACCTCTACTGGACCGGTCCCGGCAGAACGGAGCCGCGGGTACGATTTGTGCTGCCGATTGCCGTCAAGGGCAAGCAGGTGGAGGAAGAGGCTGCAACGCCCATCATCCAATCGATACGATGAGTGATCGGGTGCTCGGGGGCGTCACGGGCTGGGTTATTCACCCAGGTGTCTACCGCTTAACGGTGGGTGTAAGCGTATGTGGGTGACGTGGGAAGGCGTTCCGCGTTACCCACGTCCGCCTTCACGCCCTTGTTCGCCGTCTTCTGGTTCTGTCCTCCTCCGCTTCGCTGCACCATGACCGCGATGCTCAGATAGGGGTTCTCGGCACTCGTGTAAAACTTCGCCAGTATCCGGATCTTTGACGACCTCGTGATACAGGTCGTTGTCTCGGTCTATGATGCGGGTAAGTTCCCTCCACTGGCCGGTGTCGCGGTGAAGGTCGGCTCCTTGGACCTGCTCTATGAATGGTTTCCCCCCGCCACTATTTCGCCCCTTCATGCCGAGTTTCCCCCGAACCGTGATCGTACCCCGAATCGTCACGTGTATGGTCCGCGTCATGGATCCGCAGCCTGGGCAGGGAATTCTGGCCTCGGTTGGAGTACCTGGATCCTCATCCAGATGCTGCCCGCAGTCACTACAGGTCACGAGCGGAGCATCAGCTGCCATATGATTCCTCTCCTGCGAACGGTCGGGTGCAGCGCCGTGTTGGGCGGCGCGTTCGGGCCTCACGAGTTATCGCCGAGTCTCAATGAGGGCCGGCAAGTGGACAAAGGGCTGCAGAATAGCCGGCTTCCATCCGGTTGCCTCCTGAATGAAGCCACCTTTGTCCGCGCGCTCTCGGTTTCACAGCTTATCAACGACAGGGAGCGTCAGCCAATTCAGCGACTCACCAGTTGACGCATGTACGGGCCACGAGTAGAACGTGAGGAAATTCTCTGGCGTCGGATCAACCGCTCGCAAGTGGTTGTAGTGAAAGGGTATCCGCTCGAACTTTCTTCGGCCTGGACTTTCCACAAACCAATAAATCGGAACGAGGCCGTTCGACAGTTCCCCTTGAACGGCCGAAGCCCAGCGGCGAAGGAGATCCAGCGCGGAGATCTCCTCAGGGGTCTAATTGTCGCTCATCGGATCGCCGCGGACCTCCCAGCAGGCGACCAGTTCGCCCTCCCACTCTCCGCTTCTGTTACGGTATGCGACCCGCCAACTGCCGGCAGCGTTCACACGGCTTCGGCTCATTTCTTCAATCTCTCCTGTCTGCCCGCGTCCGGGACCGGATCGCGGTCCACGTGATTCTCGTCCGCTTAACGCTGCGGGTAGACCGTGAGCAAAGAGCATTGCTCTTTGCGAGTCGGGCGCGCCGCACGTGGGCTTGATCTGCTTGTTATCCATGGCCGTTGAGATAAATGCGCCACACATGCCAACCAATGAACATTAACGCACCAAGGATCAGGAACTGGAACTGCCAAATGGCGTGAGACTGTGCTTTGTTGATATTTGAATCGATCGCAGAGCGAACACCTTCTATTGCCGCCGCCAAAACCTGTGGATGGTCGGGCTGCTGCGGATGCGCCCCGCTCTGCAATTGCACAAGGCTGTAGTTTGCGAAGAGCGACGTTTGTACCCAAACCAAGTTCTTGCATCCACAGTAGAAGCTAAGACCCCAGCAGAGTGCTGCCACACCCACCAAGTAGAGGTCGGATGAAAGCTTCAGCCCTTCGGTCTTTTGAACCGCAAAGGCGATGGCAGAAGCACTAACCGCCAGCAGGAAGTATGTGTACTTGTCTTGGCCAACGCGATGCTGTCGCCACAGTTCCTGAATGCTATCAGTCGACATTCTTGGTCCTTCTCAATGCATAAGTGAACCATTTAGGCAACCGCAAATCCTGACCGCCTATCTCCCGAAACTGTCCAGCCACCCAAAGCTGGCGTCGCCACAATATTCACCACTTAGCTGACCCCGTCAAAAACTTTGTAGCCGGCAAACACTGCCAGGCTTGGCGGCCTTGCATCTCCAACGGCTATGCCAAGTCTCCTCGGCGCCTTGAGGAGCTGCCAAGGCTCGTCGAATTTCACTACGACCTATACTGTCAGTTCCACGACCACCCGACAGTGGTCAGACGCCTTGGGCCCATTCAGGCCCACGCCAGGGAACCGAGGTCCCTTGTAGCGATCGGCCCGTTTCGGCATCCCCCGCCGTTCCCTTGCGGCCGCCCAGGTACAGGTCGCGGAACCGCTTCAGGGTATCGAGGTTCTCGACCTCCTGGAGGACCAGGACATCGGCCTTGGTGGCGAGGATCGCCTGGGCTGTGATCTGTTTACTGAGGTCATCGTAGATATCAAAGTGTCGCTGATCGGCTCGCCAGCCAAGGTGCCGATGCGGATCGTCGCCATAAGGACCTCCTCTCGCGGCAGGAGCCGTTTATGATTGCGTTCCCATTGGGGTAACTTTAGGCTTGGCAGGGCGGGCCGTCAAGGAACTTCTGTTTGTCTGTAGGTAGCTTGTTTAGCGCAGTAGGATGTGTTGCTAACCGCGCGAGAAGGTTGTACTATCTGCCCTATCTTAAAACGACTGGTCGAACGGTCTGTCGCATTCGAGATTTCTAAGTTCAACCACCTCCCTTGGAGGCGAAGCCTGGATATGTTTCACGTCGGTAGCCGAGACGTAGATACCAGCGGCGTGGCCGAGAGCCGTCTCACATGAAGCTCGTTCGCAACATAGGCTCAGAGCGGGTCATTGACCTGATCCGCCCTTGGCTCGCGCCGGGTCATCAGCTCGACATGGCGACCCCAGAGCTGTCGCTGTTTGCCTTCGGCGAGCTCTTCAAGGAGGCATTGACGCTGCGGCAGGTGCGCCTTCTCTTGCCCCCCGCTGGCACCGATCTGGCGGTATTCGGGACGAGCGCTGATCGTCCTCTCCGCAATCGCCTCCGGTCCCGGTGGCTGGCCAAGCGCCTAGCTCAGTGGCTGCGAGACAAGGTCGACGTGCGCCGCGCCCTCGGGCCGGTGCCGCAAGGCATCTTCGTGCTGCGCGACGGAAACCCGACCCCGCAGAAGGTGATTCTCGGCTCGATCGGATTCAGCACCGAAGGGTTGGGCATCGCTCCGGGGAACCCGCTCAGCCTGATCCAAGCCTCGGAGACTGCGGAGGAAGCGGCCCTTCTCAGCCAGTGGTTCGATGCACAGTGGACCGGGCTCCCCGCGGATGTCGGCGCCAAGGCGGCCGTCATTGAGGCAGTCGAAGCCTTGGCCTCCCATCGCGAACCGCTTCTCGTCTACGCCCTTATCCTGTACCACCTGTTTCGTGAGCGGGGCGAGCAGCTCGACGAGGATCAGGTCGTCAAATCGGCAACCGGCATCCGAAATACGGTCGTGTGGAGGAAGCTCTTCAAGTTCCAACGCGACGGCGTCGTCGGCGCGATCGACAAGCTCAACCGCTTCGGCGGTTGCATCATCGCCGACAGCGTCGGCCTCGGGAAGACCTTTGAGGCGCTCGCGATCATCAAGTACCACGAGCTGCGCAACGACCGTGTGCTGGTGCTGTGTCCCAAGCGCCTTCGCGATAACTGGACGCTCTACAAGGCGAACGACCGCCGCAACGTCCTCGCGCCCGACCGTTTCAACTACGATGTCCTGAACCACACCGACCTGTCGCGTGACGGCGGTTCGTCCGGCGACATCGACCTGGCGCACGTCAACTGGGGCAACTACGATCTTGTCGTCATCGACGAGTCGCACAACTTCCGCAACAAGCGCACGCCCCAGAAGGGCGGCGAGACGCGCTACGACCGCCTGATGCGCAGGATCATCCGCGAGGGCGTCAAGACCCGGGTGCTGATGCTCTCGGCCACGCCGGTGAACAACCGGATGGCGGATCTGCGCAACCAGATCGCCTTTGCGACGGAAGCCGACGACACCGCGCTCCTCGATCACGGCATCGCGAGCATCGACAGCACCACCCGCCTAGCGCAGAAGCAGTTCAACCGCTGGCTCGATCTCGAAGACTCGGAGCGTACGCCCTCGCGGCTGATCGAGATGCTGGGCTTCGATTACTTCACGCTCCTCGATCTGCTGACCATCGCGCGCTCACGCAAACACATCGAGAAGTACTACGGCATCGCCGAGACAGGGCGCTTCCCCGACCGCCTGAAGCCGATCAACATCAAGGCCGACGTGGACCGGGCCGGCGAGTTCCGCTCGATCCGCGACATCAATCAGGAGATCCGGCGACTGAATCTCGCCGCCTACGCGCCGTTGCGCTACGTGCTGCCGCACAGGCAGGAGGCGTACGACAGGAAGTACAGCACCGAGGTCAAAGGCGGCATGGGATTCTTCCGTCAGGTGGACCGCGAGGAAAGCCTGATCCATCTGTTGCGCGTGAACGTGCTCAAACGCATGGAGAGCGCCGTGCCGTCCTTCGCCCTGACGGTTGCGCGCCAACTGCGGGACGTCGAGGCCACGCTGGCCCGCATCGAGGTGCAGGCCGAGGAGTTGGAGGAGATCGACATCGCCGATGTGGACATCGACGATCCCGCCTTCGAGAGCCTGCTCGTCGGCCGCAAGGTCAAAGTCCTGCTCCGGGATGTGGACCTCATCCGCTGGAAGCAGGACCTGGTCGAGGACCGCAACCGCCTGGCCACCCTCCTTGCCGCCGCCAGCCAGGTGGACGCCGCGCGCGACGCGAAGCTCGCGTGGCTGCGGGAGGTCATCGAGCGCAAGTGCAGGCAGCCGATTAACCCCGGCAACCGAAAGGTGATTGTCTTCACCGCGTTCGCCGACACCGCCCGCTACCTGTACGAGCAGCTCGCCCCCTGGGCCAAGCAGACGATTGCCCTCGAAACGGCGCTGGTGACGGGAACCGGGAGCAACCAGACCACCCTGCCGGGTCTACGCAAAGACCTCGCGTCGATCCTGACCGCGTTTGCGCCCCGATCGAAGGAGCGCCCGGAGGAACTAGCCGGCGAGGGCGAACTGGACCTGCTCATCGCCACCGACTGCATCTCCGAGGGCCAGAACCTCCAGGACTGCGACTGGCTCATCAACTACGACATCCACTGGAATCCGGTGCGCATCATCCAGCGCTTCGGCCGGATCGATCGCATCGGCTCCCCCAACGAGCGCATTCAGCTCGTCAACTTCTGGCCCAACATAGAGCTGGAGGAGTACATTAATCTGGAGCAGCGCGTAAGCGGCCGCATGGTGCTGCTCGATATTTCGGCCACGGGCGAGGAGAATCTGATCGAACAGCAGTCCGGCAACCAGATGAACGATCTGGAGTACCGGCGCAAGCAGCTCCTGAAGCTCCAGGACGCCGTGATCGATCTGGAAGACCTCTCCACCGGCGTGTCCATCGCGGACCTCACGCTTACCGACTTCCGTATCGATCTCGCGCAGTACATGAAGGCCCGTCCGGGTCTCCTGGAGAGCCTGCCGCTCGGGACCTGCGCGGTGACGACCACCACCGAGGCGGAGGCGCCCCCGGGGATCCTCTTTTGCCTGCGCGCCGAGGGCGACGCCGTTGCGCGGACGGGCGAGACCGGCTATCCGCTGGCGCCGCACTACCTCGTGCACGTCAGCGACGATGGCGTCGTGCTGCTCCCCTACACCCAGGCCAAGCAGATCCTCGACCGGCTGAAGCGGCTGTGCCTCGGCCGCGACCTGCCCGATGCGGGCGCGTGTGCCCGCTTCGACAAGGCCACGAAAGAGGGTGAGGACATGCGCCGCGCACAAAGCCTGCTCGCCGCCGTCGTCGCCTCGGTGGTCGGCAAGAGTGAGGAGCGGGCCGTGGCGAGTCTGTTTACGCCCGGCGGCACCCATGCGCTGAAGGGCGAGTTCGCCGGGATCAACGACTTCGAGGTCGTAGCCTTTCTCGTCGTCCTGCCGGGAGAGGACGTATGAACACGGACGAGATCCTCGCAGCCCTCGATCTGCCGGCGAGCAGCCGCGTAGACCGTCGCGTCCCGAAGACGCTGCTAATCGCGAACGGCGCGCCCACGGCCGCGGACAAGCGGACCATCAACGACGGGGTCGAGGAGCTGCTCTGGGTGGCGGCCCTCAAGCCATCGACGGTCGCCGTACCCGAGTTTCGCGACAACGCGCGCGAATATCTGGAGATCGCCGTGCTGCGCCTCACATTGCGCCCTGACGCCAAGGCAGGTCGGCTCGTGGAGCTGGTGCATCGGGCCGTGCCTTATCCTGTGCTGCTGGTGGCGGACAATGGGAGGGCGCACGGCGGTGCGCCCCTACTGGCGATGGCCCACAAACGGTGGTCACAGGGCGAGGCGGGTAAGATGGTGCTGGAGGGCGATGTCGTGACCGTCGAATGGGACGACGTCAGCGACGGTCCGCACGGAGCCGCCTTTCGCGACGCGCTCACCCTCGGCCGCCAGTCTCGGGCCTCGCTCTATGCGCTGTATCAAGGCTGGATGGATACAGTGCTCGCCCTCGAAGTCGCACGACGCACGGGGGTCTTCGAGCTGCCGGGCTCGACCGAGCGCTCCGCCGCTCGCCGCGCCGCCTTACAGGAATGCGCGCGGTGCGAGGCCGAGAGCGCCCGCCTGCGCGCCGCCGCCGCCAAGGAGAAGCAGATCCCCAGGCAGGTGGAACTGAACCTGACACTCAAGCGCGTCGAGGCCGCCCGCGCCGCCGCGCTCGCCAGACTGTGAAAGGATGGACACGCGATGAAGAAGCTGACCGCTGACGATCCCGAGAGCCGCTCCCCTGATATTGTTGCGGAGAACGTCGCGCAGTTGAAGGCCCTGTTTCCCGAACTCGTGACCGAAGGCCCGAACGGCGTGTCTGTGAACGTGGACGTGCTCAAGCAACTGGTGGGCGATAAGACCGTGACCGACGCCGACGAGAAGTACGGCCTCAACTGGCACGGCAAGCGCCGCGCGCGCCAGCTCGCGCTCACGCCGTCCACCGGCACGCTGCGCCCCGGCCCGGAGGAGAGCGTGGATTGGAACACCACGCAGAACCTGATGATCGAGGGCGACAACCTGGAGGTGCTCAAGCTGCTGCAGAAGAGCTATGCCGGGAAGGTGAAGCTTATCTACATCGACCAGCCATACAACACCGGCAAGGACTTCGTCTATCCCGACGACTATCGCGACAACATCAAAAACTACCTGGAGCTGACCGGGCAGGTGGACGGCGGGCGCAAGATCACCAGCAACACCGAGTCCAGCGGCCGGTTTCACACCAACTGGCTGAACATGATGTATCCGCGGTTGAGGCTGGCCAGGAATCTGTTGAAGCCAGATGGGGCCATTTTCGTCAGTATCGCCGACCAGGAGATACAGAACCTTCGGATCGTCATGAATGAACTGTTCGGTGAGGAGAACTTTGTCGCAACGGTGATCTGGCAGAAGGTGTTCTCGCCAAAGAACTCCGCGCGGCACTTCTCGGAAGACCACGACTACATCGTCGTGTATGCCCGAAGTGCGGAGGCATGGGCGCCAAGGCTGCTGCCGCGCACCGATGAGATGGAAGCCCGTTACTCGAATCCCGATAACGACTCGCGCGGTCCGTGGACATCCGGAGATCTTTCTGCGCGCAATTACTACGGAGAGGGCACCTATCCTGTGACGTGCCCTTCGGGTCGCGTGATCGACGGACCACCTTCTGGACGCTATTGGGTGATTGCCAAAGGCAAGTTCGACGAGTTGGACCGCGATGGCCGTATCTGGTGGGGTGCGGACGGCAACAACATGCCGCGGTTGAAGCGCTTCCTTTCCGAAGTAAAGGCGGGTCGCGTCCCCCAAACCCTTTGGACCTACGACGAGGTCGGTCACACCCAGGAGGCCAAGAAGGAGCTGCTGGCCAGGGTGGAGTTTCCGAACTCCGACGTCGTCTTCGACACACCCAAGCCCACGCGGCTCATCCGGCGCATCCTGCAGCTTGGCACTGCGCCGGAGGGGGACGACATTGTCCTCGACTTCTTCGCGGGTACCGGTACGACCATGGACGCCACCTTTGCCCAAAACGCCGAGGACGGGGGCAAACGCCGTTGCATCCTCGTGCAACTGCCCGAGCCCCTGCCCGGTGGGGAGGCCGCCGGGCTCTCAACCATCGCAGACATCACCAAGGAACGCCTGCGCCGCGCGGGGAAGAAGATTCGGGAGGAGATAGGAGGGAGAAGTCAGGAGACAGAAGTCAGGAGGAAGGAGTTAGAAGGGAAGAAGGGAAAGGCGAAGCAGGCGCAGGGCTCGTTGTTGGCCGAGGCGCCTGTCGATCCCCTTCTGGCTCCTGACTCCTCACTCCTTACTTCTGACCCCTCCCCCGACCTCGGCTTTCGCGTCTTCAAGCTCGACTCCAGCAACATCCGCGCGTGGGAGCCGGACCGCGGCAACCTCGATCAGTCGCTCCTCGACGCCGTCGAACACCTCAAGACCGACCGCACCGAGGCGGACATCCTATACGAGCTCCTGCTCAAGCTCGGGCTCGATCTGTGTGTGCCCATAGAGAAGAAAGAAGTCAGGAGCGAGGAGTTGGAAGGGAGTAGTCATACGGTTCATGCGATTGGGGCTGGGGCGTTGATGGCCTGCCTATCGGAACGGATTCCGCAGGCGGATGTGGAAAGGTTGGGGCTGGCAATCGTCGAATGGCACACGGCCCTCGCCCCGGCCGGCGACACGACCTGTGTTTTCCGCGACAGCGCCTTTGCCGACGATGTGGCCAAGACCAACTTGGCCGCAATCCTCGAGCAGCACGGCATCGCGAAGGTGAGGAGCATATGAAGTGAAACTCCACTTCGAGCCGAACCTCGACTACCAGTTGCAGGCCATCGCGGCGGTGTGCGACCTGTTCCGTGGTCAGGAGGTCTGCCGCACCGATTTCACGGTGACGATGAAGGCGCCACCGGGCGCTGCCGACGATCGGTTCCCTGGCACTGTGCCGCAGCAACTGACGCTGGGCGTGGTGGAATCCGATCTCGGTGTCGGCAACCGGCTGACCCTGCTGGACGACGAGCTGCTAAAGAACCTGGCCGACATCCAGCTCAAGAACGGCCTGCCGCCGTCCGTGGCGCTCGCCTCGGGCGATTTTACGGTGGAGATGGAGACCGGCACAGGTAAGACGTACGTCTACCTGCGCACGATCTTTGAGCTGAACAGGCGCTACGGCTTCACCAAGTTCGTCATCGTCGTGCCGTCGGTCGCGATTAAGGAGGGCGTCTACAAGACGCTTCAGATCACCGAGGAGCACTTCAAGGGGCTCTATGCTGGGGCGCCCTTCGACTACTTTGCCTACGACTCCGGCAAACTCGGCCAGGTACGCAACTTCGCCACCAGTCCTCAGATCCAGATCATGGTGGTGACGGTCGGCGCCATCAACAAGAAGGACGTCAATAACCTTTACAAGGACAGCGAGAAGACCGGCGGCGAGAAGCCGATCGACCTTATCAGGGCGACGCGGCCCATCGTGATCGTAGACGAGCCGCAGAGCGTGGATGGCGGGTTGCAAGGGCGCGGCAAGGAGGCGCTCGACGCGATGAACCCGCTCTGCACCCTGCGCTACTCGGCGACGCACGCGGACAAGCATCACATGGTCTACCGCCTCGACGCCGTGGACGCCTACGAAAGGCGGCTGGTCAAACAGATCGAGGTCGCCTCGGCGACGGTGGAGGACGCCCACAACAAGCCGTACGTCCGGCTGCTTTCGGTGAATAACAGGCGCGGCGTCATCTCGGCCCGGGTCGAGCTCGACATGCAGACCGCGAGCGGCGTCCGGCGACAGGAGGTGACGGTCCAGGACGGCGATCACCTGGAGCTGACCACCGGGCGCGCCGTCTACGCCGACTGCCGTGTCGGCGAGATCCGCGTCGGGAGGGGCAATGAATTCATGGAACTGCGCGTTCCCGGCAGCGAGCAGTTCCTCAAGCCCGGCCAGGCGTGGGGCGACGTGGACGCGCTCGCCGTCCAGCGCGAGATGATCCGCCGCACCATCAAGGAGCACCTCGACAAGGAGAAGCGCCTGCGCCCGCAGGGCATTAAGGTGCTCTCGCTCTTCTTCATCGACGCGGTGGAGCGGTACCGGAAGTACGACGCAGAGGGCAACCCCGAGAAGGGCGACTACGCCCTGATCTTCGAGGAGGAGTATCGTCGATTCGCCCGGCACCCGGACTACCGGACGCTCTTTCAGGAAGTGGACCTCTCGCGCGCCGCCGAGGAGGTCCACGGCGGGTACTTCTCCATCGACAGAAAGAAGATAGAGGGCAGGACGGTTGCCATGTTCAAGGACACCCGCGGCGACACCCAGGCCGACGACGATACCTACAACCTGATCATGCGAGACAAGGAGACGCTGCTCTCGCTGGAGACGCCGCTCAAGTTCATCTTCTCCCACTCCGCGCTCCGCGAGGGCTGGGACAACCCCAACGTCTTCCAGATCTGCACGCTGCGTGACATCCGGACCGAACGCGAGCGACGCCAGACCATCGGCCGGGGTCTGCGCCTGTGCGTCAACCAGAACGGCGAGCGCCTGCGCGGCTTCGAGGTCAACACGCTCACGGTGATCGCCACCGAGCGCTACGAGCAGTTCGCGGAGAACCTGCAGAAGGAGATCGAAGCCGATACCGGCATCCGCTTCGGCATCGTAGAGACGCACCAGTTCGCCGCCGTCACCGTGACCGACGCCGGCGGCCGGGCGACGCCGCTCGGCTTCGAGCAGTCGAAGATGTTGTGGGAACACCTCAAGACCCAGGGACACATCGACGCTAAGGGGAAGGTGCAGGAGTCGCTGCGGCAGGCGCTGAAGGAGGGAACCCTTGCCGTGCCGGAGCCCTTCACGGCTCAACTCGGCCAGATCCGCGAGATCCTCCTGAAGCTCGCTGGCCGGTTCGAGATCAAGAACGCCGACGAGCGCAGGCCGGTGTCGCTGCGCAAGGAGGTGTACTTGAGCCCGGAGTTCAAGGAACTGTGGGACCGCATCAAGCACAAGACCACCTACCGGGTGCAGTTCGACAATGAGAAGCTTGTGGAGCGATGTATTCGAGCGCTCCAGGATGCGCCGCCCATCGCCAAGACCCGCCTGCAGTGGCGCAAGGCCGATATCGCCATCGGCAAGGCGGGGGTCGAGGCGAAGGAGCGGGAGGGCGCCGCGACCGTCGTACTCGACGAGCGCGACATCGAGCTGCCCGATCTGCTCACCGATCTGCAGGACCGCACGCAGCTCACCCGCCGCACGATCCGGCGCATCGTGACCGGCAGCCGGCGGCTCGACGACTTCACACGCAACCCGCAGGCCTTCATCGAGCTGGCGGGCGAAGCGATCAACCGATGCAAGCGCCTGGCCGTCGTGGACGGCATCAGGTACCGGCGACTCGGCGACGAGCACTACTACGCACAGGAGCTGTTCGAGCAGAAGGAGCTGATCGGATACCTCAAGAACATGCTTGCCGAAACTAGGAAGTCGGTATACGAGCAAGTGGTCTACGACTCCGACACCGAGGCCACGTTCGCCGACGACCTCGAGAAGAACCAGGCCATCAAGATGTACGCCAAACTCCCGGGCTGGTTCACGGTGCCGACGCCGCTCGGCGGCTACAACCCCGACTGGGCTGTGCTGGTCGAGCAAGACGACGGTGAGCGGCTCTACTTCGTGGTGGAGACCAAGGCCGGCCTCTTCGCGGATGATCTGCGCGATAAAGAGGGCGCCAAGATCGCATGCAGCAAGGCGCACTTTAAGGCGCTTGAAGTGCGAGAGGCGTCAGCGAAGTACATCGTCGCTCGATCGGTGGATGACGTGTTGACGGCCGCATAATGGTGGGAGGGTGGCAGGGAACTCGATGGCAGGGAGCTTAGAAGGTCTCACCCCGCCCTTCAGCGATCGGACCGCTCCGCGCCCCTGGCGGTGGCTGAACGCTTGCGGTACGGTCCGATTACCCGGCGAATCGATCGGGGGAAAAGGCGTCGAGGGGGAAGGGCGGCTTCTTGCCGAGGATCAGGTCGGCGATCAACTCGCCTGTCAGCGGTCCCAGCAGGATCCCGCTGCGGTAGTGGCCCGTCGCGACGTACAGATTCGGGATATTCGCAAAGCGGCCGATGGCGGGGAGGCCATCCGCCAGTCGCGGACGCAGTCCCGCCCATACCCTGTCGAAGGGCGCGGTCATCAGCGTCGGTGCCATCGCCCTGGCCGCCTCGCACAGCCCTGCCACGCCCGCAAGGGTGGGGGTTGATGCGAATCCCGCCTGCTCAACGGTCGTCCCGATCAACACCTCTCCGTTGAGTCGTGGAACGAAATACCCCAACGGACCCCAGACAAGGTGAGTCAGTGGAGGACGTTCGAAGCGAGTCCGAACGATCTGGCCTCGGACAGGCTCCATGGGCAGCCGGTGGCCGATACGATCCAGGAGACGGCCGGACCATGCGCCGGCGCAGGATACAATGGTATCCGCCAGGATCGTTTTGCCTCCGGCGTTCACGCCGCGCAGCCGGTCCTCATCCAGAATGAAGTCGATCGCCTCGACCTTCTCAAGAATCTCGGCTCCGCCGGCGCGCGCCGCCGCCGCCAGCGCGGAGACGACGGTACATGGCCGAACGTGGGCCTCATCGGGAAAGAAAAGCGCGCCACCGATCTCTGGACTCAGGATCGGCTCCAGGGCGCGCACGTCGCGTCCGGACAGCTCCTCGACGCGCAGGCCGGCTGCCCGCTGCCAGGCCGCTCGCCCCTTGGCGGCTTCATGTTCGGCCGGATCGACGAGGTACAACAGTCCCCAGCGAGAGTACTCAATGTCCTCCCCGGTCGCGTCTCGAAGCTCATCGGCCAGTGTCCGATAACGATCCCGTGCGGCGAGGCAGAGGTCGAAGAATGGTCCGGGTGCTTCCGCCTCCCCCTGGGGCACCAGCATTCCTGCCGAGGCCCGCGATGCCTCGCGTCCGAGCCCTCCACGCTCGATCAGCACGACACGCTTGACGTGGGATCGAGTCAGGGCGTAGGCGCAGGCTACGCCGATAATCCCGCCCCCGATGATGACAACATCCGCGCCTTTAGCCATGGTTACGCAAGCCTCTCTTCACGATAAAGGTATGAATCATGACGCTACGCCGTACGATAGGCTCAGTGACGGTACACGATGTCCGGAAACAGGACCAATATCATGGCCACGACGAGGAGCACCGGGACAATCGCCAGGGCGTAGATCAGCCAATTCTCGGATTTCAGGTGCATGTAGTTCAGCGCCACCAGCGCAGCCTTGACGGCTGCCACGGCAAAGATCAGGCCGACGACCGCCGACTTGTCCAGGGGGAGCAGGGTAACCAGGACCCCCGCGAGCATCAAGACGACCAGCCAGACCCAGATCGTAATATAGTTCGGATGGACCCGATTGGCAGTCACCTGAGGTCTCCTTCATAGTCTGTACGCCGCCTGCACCCACCACTCATATTAGTACGAAAGATAGAGGAGTGGGAAGAGAAAGATCCAGACAATATCGACAAAATGCCAGTACAGCCCGGCTATTTCGATGCGATAGCCGGTGCCCAATCCCTTTCGTGCCGCCAGCCACAGGATGAGGTTCACAATAAGCCCGGCGATGACGTGCAGCGCGTGCAGCCCCGTCAACAGGTAGTAGAAGGACCAGAAGGCGCCGCTCCAGGGGACCAGACCCTCCAGAATATGGGAGGTGTACTCGTATCCTTTGATCCCGAGGAACGCCAGCCCAAGCAGGATGGTGAGCAGCAGAAATGTCCGAACCCCGCGCTGATCCGCCTTTTGGTAGGCGGCAAAGGCCATCGCCATGGTCATACTGCTGGTCAGCAGGACAAGGGTGTTGACCGTTGCCATCGCGGTGCTCAGATGGGCGGCCTCTGCCGACCATCCCGGGCTCGCCGCCCGAGCCAGGATATAACTGCCGACGGCGCCGCCAAAGATCATCACCTCAGAGGCGATCAGCCACCAGACCGCGATCTTACCGCGATATGCCGGCGTGGACTGTTCGGACGTGACGGCCGTGCGTGTCAATGCGTCTCCCGGTCAGATCTCGCCGCTTGGGCGCGATTCTGTGGAAGATAATCTTCACGAACGTCCGGCGGGCTGTACTCATAGGGACCACGGTAGACGATCGGCATCGTATCGCCCCAGTTACCGTGAGGGGGAGGCGAGGAAGTGGTCCACTCCAATGTTGCGGCCTCCCAGGGGTTATCCTCCGCCTTCCGGCCGGCCACAATGCTCCAGACAAAGTTGATCAGGAACAGAAACTGCGCGAGTGTCAGCCCGATCGCGCTGAGCGTGATATAGACGTTCATCGGTTGAATCGGCTGCAGGAACTCGTACTGAAGCGGGTTGGCGATGCGGCGCGGCATGCCGGCCAGGCCGACGGCGTGCATCGGGAAGAAGGTGAGATTAAAGAAGATGAGGGTGAGCCAAAAGTGTAGATTGCCCAGGGGCACATTCATCATCCGACCGAACATCTTGGGGAACCAGTAGTAGATGCCGGTAAAACTACCGAAGATGACGACGCTCAACAGGACAGTGTGAAAGTGGGCCACGACAAAGTAGGTGCCGTGGACCTGAATGTTGGCCGGCGCAGAACCAAGGACGATGCCGGTGAGGCCCCCGGTAATGAACATGACGACGAACGCCAGAGCCCAGAGCATCGGCGTCGCAAACCGGATCGAGCCCTTCCACAGGGTCAGGATCATCGAGAAGACGATGAGCGCAATCGGCACGGAGATCAAAATGGTGGTGATGCTGAACGGCATGGCCAGTCGAGGGTCCATGCCGCTGATAAACATGTGATGAGCCCAGACGACCAGGCTGAGGAGTCCGACAGAGATCGTCGAGTAGATAATCCACCGGTAACCGAAGATCGGTTTTCTCGAGAAGACGGCCAGGACCTCCAGCACCGCCCCCAGTCCCGGCATCAGCAGGACATAGACCTCCGGGTGGCCGAAGAACCAGAAGAGATGCTGCCACAGCAGCGGATCGCCGCCCTGTTCGGGCACAAAGAAGCCGGTCCCCAGCAGCCGGTCCATGAGCAGCATGAGGGCGCCGGCGATGAGCGGTCCGACGGAGAGCAGAAAAATGACGGCGGCGGTCATCTGCTGCCAGACGAGCAGCGGCAGACGGAAAAGGGTCATCCCGGGCGCCCGCATGGTAATGGCGGTCGTGAGAAAATTCACGCCGCCCATCAGGAACGCTGCAAACTCAAGCGCGTGGGCCAACAGCCACAGATTGATCCCCCAGTTCACACCGGTGTATTCGGCTCTGGCGCTCAGCGGCGCATAGCCGGTCCAGCCGGCTGCCGCTGCGCCGCCTGGAACAAAGAAGGACGACAACAGTATGAGCGACGATATAAAGAGGGTCCAAAAGGAGAGCATATTAAGCCGCGGGAAGGCCATATCCCTGGCGCCGATCATGAGGGGGATCAGGAAGTTGCCAAAGGCCCCAAGCAAGATCGGCATCGCCACAAAGAAGACCATGATCGTGCCGTGGTTCGTGGTGAGAGCGTTGTACGTCTCCGGTCCCACAAATCCGAATCCAGGGATCGATGTATCGGGGAAGGCAAGTTGCCAGCGCATCACATAGACCAGGTAGCCCCCAATCAGCGCCATAAAGAGGCCGAGGCACAGATACTGCTTAGCGATCATCTTATGATCGGTTGAGAAGATATAGGTTCGCCAGAAACTCTGTTCGTGATGGGCGGCGGGGGCGGCGGACATTGGAACGGGATCAACCCCGTTGCGATGGCTCATGACTGGTCCGGTACCGTGGGGGGGCTTGACGCGGACGGCCACTGTTCCTTTACCCACTGATCGTACTCTTCAGCCGAGTGGACGATCAGATGCCCGACCATTCCGGAATGACCGAATCCGCAGAGTTCCAAGCAGGGGATTTCGAAGGTGCCGGACTTGGTGGCCTGGAACCAGGCATGAAACTCCCGTCCCGGTATGACGTTCTGTTGCAGGCGTAGATTAGGCAGATACAGGCTATGGATCACGTCCTTTGACTTGAGGG
This sequence comes from Candidatus Methylomirabilis lanthanidiphila, assembly GCA_902196205.1. Lineage (NCBI taxonomy): Bacteria > Methylomirabilota (SeqCode) > Methylomirabilia (SeqCode) > Methylomirabilales (SeqCode) > Methylomirabilaceae (SeqCode) > Methylomirabilis (SeqCode) > Candidatus Methylomirabilis lanthanidiphila. The sequence continues at coordinate 22,546 of CABIKM010000003.1, forward strand.
TAACGCCGACGACCCGATTCACGGCGACGTGCAGTTCGTTGTCCATCTGCAGATCATCCGGCGTCCCGAACTGAGCGTCAGGCCCAGGGTAGAGGATCTCCCAGTTAAACTGCTTGCCGGTTATCTGCACCTGTAACTCGCTTGGCGGCGTGTGCAGCTTAACCTTTGCCCAGGCATCGCCCCCTCGAAAGTCGATCCACAGGTCGAGCATCAGGACAAGTGCGGTCGGGATAAGCAGCCATGCGGCCTGCGAGAGGCGGTCGCCGGTAATGTAGGCCGCCCGCTGTCCATCACGACGGCGGAACAGCAGCGCGAAGGCAAGGAGTGCGCCAACGGTGATGATGAACCAGACCAGCGTGATGTAATAGATCAGACGGAAGATCGAGTCGATCTCGCCGCCATAGGTTGAAATATTCTCGGGAAGCCAGTCCAGGAACATGAGGTGTACGCCTCGATTCGATTGACCACGTTGTGACAGCCCTACCGCTCAAGAGACACTCAAGGCGTTTCTAACACTCGCCCCAGACCGTGTCAATGTTAATTCTGTCAGCGGATCCTCAAATCGACGCGGCTCTGCTTCAGCGTGTCACGTTTCTCCGGCGCCAGCGACTTGGGCTCGATGATGAAGAGGCGTTCCGGCTCAACCTGCTTGGATTGCAGGAAGCCATCCTTTACCTTCATGGCGCGTTGAGAGGCGAGCAGCCGCAGATCGTCATCCGTAATCTGAATATGGGTCAGCATCAGTTTTTCCATTTCAGGAACAGGAAGATCTTTTGCAAGCCCTAGAATGTTGCGCGGCTTCGGAAATTTTTCTGCCTTGTAAGCCAGTCTGAGGTATTGTTCGTACTCGGCGGGTTCAATCATCAGTTCATCAACCGGGATCGACGTCTCCTCTTTCTTGAGGCGCCGATTGAATTTTTGGATCTTTAACTTCCGGTTGAATTCATACTGCCGCAGTCCCTCTCGATCCTTCTCAATATCAACATGGCCTTCGATTTCGAGCTTCAGCGAGGGCCGCTCATACAGTGCTTTAGTTAACGCCTCGATTTTCTTGGTATTGGCATCGGACACCGTCGCACTCCCGGGCTCATACTCGAGATATCCCAACTCCTCCCCGCCTCCGATGAGTGCGCCGAGCAGGGCGAATGGAGCCGTCGCCGCCTTGGAAATCAGATTGACGAGGATCTGCAGCACCACTTTCCACACCCTGAATTCAGGGTCATCGAGGCTGCCGGTTACCGGAAGGTCCAGATGAATCTCCCCTTTTCGGTCTTTGAGGAGGGCGATGGCCAGTCGAACCGGCAGGTTGGTGGCGGTGGGGCTCTCCACCTTCTCCCCGAGGGTGAACTGATCCAGGAACAGCTTGTTCTTGGAATCAAGTTTCCGCTTGGCAATCTGATAATTCAGATCGAAGGAAAGTTTGCCTTTTTCAATCGTGTAGCCTACGTATTTGCCGGAGTAGGGGGTCATCGGGCTCAGGTCCATGTCGGTGAATCGAGCCTTCAGGTCAACAAAGAGGTCCTCACGCAACGGGTTGATTTTTCCGACGATCTCGAGGGGCGCAAACTGATTGACCTTGCCCCTGAGATCGACATCCGCCAGGGTGGCTTCGCGCGACGACAATCCGGATACCCTTCCTCCGATCTCGGCCAGCTCTATGGAGAAGACCGGTTTCAGCGATGCGTCCGAAAAACTGATCCGACCACCTTGAAGGGTGATCGTCCGGATTTGGATATCCTGGCCGGCTTGACGAGGGGTCTCAGCGGCGGCGGGCTGCGGAGCGGCGGTCGCAGTATCCGGGGGAATCGGCTGCTCCTCGCGCGTTCCCTGTTCCATGATCTGCGCAAGATTGACGGAGCCGTCGGGATGTACGATCAGGCGGGCGTAAAAGTCGGTCAGCGCCACCTTGCCGATATGAACGTATAGCGGATTATAGCCGACCCTGAGATCGTCGAACGCAAGCGACTGCCAGGCGAGAAAATCCTGCGCGTGCGCCTTATCGACCGATCCGAACCGGGTGACGGACAGTTTTCCCTTATAGGCGGCCTGAATGCCGGCGGCTTCCTGCTGACTTAACGAGAGGGCGCCGTCGGTCGATAGGGCGCCTTTCGTCACATGGATCTTGACTCGATCGGTGAAATACGGTTGAAACGGGCGCAGGTCGATCGCCTTGAGGCTCACGGCCAATTGCGCGGAGAACGGCGTGAGCCCGACCGGACCTTCGACTGAGGCCGTTCCCCCTTTGTTCAGGCGGAAAGAGACGGCGGTCGCCCCCTGGCGGTCCCTTACGGTCGAGAGGTTATCGACCCTCACGTTGATGTCTGAAGCCACGATGCCGACCGGTTCGGCGGCGGTGTCATCCTGGACAGACTTCTCGGTAGTGGATGGTATCCTCGCGGCCGCATCCGAAAAGGAGAGCGTCCCCTTACTCAGTTGAAACGTGTCGATGTCCATGACGGTAGGGTTCGAGGTCTCTGGGGCGCCGGCATCGGTGGACGCCCCGGAATTGGCGGGCAAGAGGTTCTGAATATTCATCGTTCCGGACCGATCGCGCCTGATAAACAGTTCGGGGGACTCGATCGTGACGGATGCTATATGGAACAGCCCGGCAAGCGGCTCCGTCGGCGCAAGCACGACGTCCATCACGGGAAGCGTCAGAAGCGGTCGATCCTGCGCGTCACTAACGGAAAGCTGACGCAAGGCCACGCGACCGTCTATCGTCAAGGCCTGCTTGGGCTGCTGAACAAATGACAGTTGTGCCTTCACGGTCATTTTGCCTGAACGGATCGTAAAGTTGGTTTTCACCGGCATATATGCAAGATAGTGCGGAATATCAAGATCGGTGACCGCGACGTCGAACACGGTCTGTCTGGTGGAGGCGAACGGTTTGGTCTTGCCTTCAAGGATATGCCGGCTGCCATTAATCGTAGCTGATATCCTCGGCTCAACCGATGTCTCGATATGGTAGGGGTAGTTCGAGATAAACGGGAGGGCGATATTCAGGTCCCTGACGGTGTGATCGGTCTGTTTGGGCTGGTCGATAAGATCGACGCTGCCGTCTACGATCCGGATATTATTTAATGAAAACTTTGGCGGGGCTGCAGTGCTGCCTTGATCCGAACTGCCTGCGCCCAAGAGATCAGAGAAGTTGTAAGAGCCGTCCTGGCGGTGAATGATTCGGATGTAGGGCCGGTCCAGGCGCACCTCCTTCAGGATCAGGGCCAAGCGGAACGCGGAAAGGCCCTGGAGATTGACGAAGAGCTGATCGAACGACGCGAACGTCTCGGATGTTTCTCGGTCCTTGACTGCGACACCCCTGGCGGTCAGTGAGAGTGTAAAGGGATTGATCGTGATCTGTTGGATCGTCACCTCGCGGTGCAGCGTGTCCGAGAGTGTCCGTATCAGGAACGATCGCATGAGCGGAGGCAGACCAAAAAACGCAAACAGGATCAAGGCCGCAAAGACCGCACCGGACCAGATGAGCAGCTTCCGGACACGATGCGAGGCCGTCAGTCGGCCCAAGAACGATATCACCGATGGGCTCATGGCGCGGGCACCAGATGCACTTCCCGTTGTGGAAGCGGAATAGCGATGCGAGCAACCTGAAATCGCTCCACAATGGTCTGATACAGCTCCGCGCAGGCGGCTTCGTAATCGTCGACCTTGACCCACGGACGAACCGAGATCATGATGGCGAACTCATCGAGCATACCGATACCCACCAACGGGAGAGGCTCCTTCAGCACATACGTACTTTCCTCAAGTATCTGTCGCACGAGGCTCAACATGCTGTTCAGATCCGTATCGTATGCGACACCCACCTTCAGGTGCAGTTGACGCATAGTTCCGAAGTTGTGCAGGATCTCTCCGACGATCTTGCGGTTCGGAATGACGACCTTTGACAGGTCCGGATGAGCGAGGGTTGTCGAAAAGAGGTCGATCATCTTGACCTCACCTTGTTCTCCCGCCAATTCGATGTATTCGCCGACACGATACGGTTTGGTGAAGATGATCGTCAAGCCGGCGACGACGTTGCTCAGGACGCCCTGAAGCGCCAGCCCGATGCCGACGCCGGCCACGCCGATGCCGGCAAGAAACGGTGTGATCTGGACTCCGAGGTTATCAATGACGACGATGAGCGTGAGGAGGACCACCACCATCCGGATCGCGCGGACGATCAGAACTCTGACCGGTGGCTCGATGCGCTGACGCCCAATCCACGAGTGGACGATGTTCCCGATCCATCGGGCCACCAGCAGACCGCCCGCCAGGATGACAATGGCTCCGAGGATCTTGAAGCCGTATCGGATCGAGAGGTCGATCACGAGATCTGTCGGCGACACCCCCATGTTCATCATATGAGTCTCCCCCGCCTGTTCTGATCCGTCGGTGTCATTCTTCTTCTCGAGCTCCAACCTGGTGCGTGAACGCACATCATCGGCCAGGCGACAGGCCGACCGGGTGATAAGTGCTGTGTCTGTTTCAGATCGCAGACGTACAGTGGGCGCACCGTGTCGCCTCCAGATGAATAGTGGAGAAGCAATGGGGGCAAGTTTTTGTGGTCGGTGCGACGGGAGCCGCTTCGGGCTCCCGTGTCATGCGGTTGATCTGCCTGATTAGCAGAAAGACCGCAAAGGCTACGATGAGGAAATCCAGTACAGTATTAAGGAACACCCCATAATTGATGGTGGCTGCGCCTGCAGCTTTGGCGGCGGCGAGCGTGGGGTGAGCGTTACCGGAGAGATCAACAAACAGGCTGGAAAAATCGACCTTGCCGACTAACAGACCGACGGGAGGCATGAGGATATCGCTTACGAAGGAGCTGATGATCTTACCGAAGGCAGCGCCGATAATGATCCCGATAGCCATGTCGAGGACATTCCCGCGCATCGCGAACTCTTTAAACTCTTTCAGCATCTCCGTTCTCCTTTCGCGTAATGGGAGCATACGACACCCACCCCTACCGTTACAGAAGGTATCACAGCCGCTACATGTCAGAAAGAGCTTTCATTCGAGGAAAGCAGTCAGCGCTTGCGCCGAATGTGTGGCGTTGCTATGATTTGCGGCATCGGCTCCGCTCCCACGTTCGGGGTCTAACCCAAAGGGATCCTGTAGTCCCGCATCATCTGTCGAAGGCGCTGGCCGTTGATGAGCTCGATGGGCGGCCCCTCGGCGAGTTTTGGAACCTCTTCGGTGAAAAAGCCGGTGGTAATGAAGATACCCTTCAATGCCCGTTCGGCAAGCACTGTGCTGCTGAGCGCAATGACCTGGGTGGAGTGGATCGGCAGTTCAGGCGGGATCAGGACACAACGGACGATGTAGCTGCCGCCGGTAATCGGCTGAGCGTTGACGGCAGTAATGTCGATCTCTCTCTGTTTATTGTGATGGCAGCCTGTGATCGATAGGCCCATCTGTTCGACGAGGCGAAGACAGAGACGTTCGAACTGTTCCGGCGCGAGACGTTCCAACTGCTGCTGCTCAACGCCTCTGGGTTGGTAGTAGGCCTTTTCGACGGCTACCGGCGATGCAGTACGATTCAGTAAAAGAATCAGGCCCAAGCCGAGCAGGATCGCCACTGTCACAAGAATGAACATGCGCGTCGCTCTTCAAGAACCCGTCGGGGCCGGCAGGCGAACAGTCAGAATGTGCCTACCGGTACATCTCTTCGAAGATGCGATCTTTCTGGCCTTTTTTGATCAGGCGATCATGCCGAAATGCCTGTTTCATCGCTGATCCAAGGCAGACCAGGGTCAGGACGAGCATACCGATGATCGGAATATTGTCCGGCTGTGTCGCAATGGCCAACACATTCTCCATGTACAACCTCCTTTCAGTCGAGATTCTAGCACCACTCCATATGATAGCAAGTCTTTTGTCCCGATGGTTCCGCGGGAGGTCCGAGGGGGTGGTGAATGGATGGCGCAGATGAGTAGGCGGGGTACGCGCGAGCGCCGAGTGGCGCGATGGTCGATGTATACCCTCGTGATGAGCGTGCTCCTCGCTGGATACGCGTGGGGGGCTCAGCCGGAGACGGCCCGGTCCAGTGAGGCCGACCAGGCATATCGGCTTGGCGTACGTTTACAGCAGGAGGGACGATGGACGGAAGCGACTCAGGCCTTCCGATCCGCCTTGCGACTCGACCCCTTGCGTGCCGGTCTGTATGTGAGGCTGAAGGAGGCATATAGTCGTGGAGGGACCGGCGATCAGGTGCTTGCGGAGCTCAGAGCGCATGCTGATCAGGACGGCACCGACTTCATCTCGTGGAATCTGCTTGGAGTGCTGTACGCCAAGCAAGGGCGCTGGGCCGACGCCCTGGCCGCGCTTCAACGCGCGGTGCAGATCCAGCCGGCAGATGTCGATGCATGGACGAATCTCGGATGGCTGTCATCGGAGTTAAAGCAGAGCGAAAGAGCCCGCGAGGCTTTCCGTCGAGCCCTTGCGCTCGATCCTGCGTATGGGCGCGCGCATGCCGGTTTGGCGGGTCTGTACGCCGAGACGGAGAGCAACTACGACAAGGCGCTGGAAGAGTACCGACTTGCGCTATCGGCTGAACCGGATAATTCCGGCTACCTGTACGATATGGGGTGGGTCTACTACCGGAAGGGGATGACCGACGAGGCGCTGGAGCGCTTGACTCAGGCGTCTCTCCTCAGTCCGGACGATCCCGCGGGACGGGCGAAGATCGGGTGGGTGCGGCTTCGGCAAAAGGAGAACCAGGCGGCCATTGAGGAGTTTGAGCGGGCGTTGCGTGCGAAGCCGGACTATGCCTTCGCTCGTTTCGGATTGGCGCGGGCGCTTCAGGCAGAGGGCAACGATGATGCGGCCGCTATAGAATATAAACGGGCCTGGCGCGAAACCGATAACGATCTCTACCTCCTCTATCTGATCAAGCTCTATCTGCAACGGAACCTGTGGATGGTACTCCTGACGGTGGTAGCGGCGATGGGTCTCACCGGGGCGTGGCTGATGCGCCGCAGGGGCCTTCCCCAGGGTTCTGAGACTGCGTCGGGAAAGTGATGATGATTGACGCATAGGCCCTGGTAGCGCCGCAACCGGCGATCACTGACTCTCAACCAGCCTCAACTCCGTCGATAGAAAAATTCTCGCCAGTCATCGTATTTTATCCTTGACATGTACTATATATCGTAGTAAATAAAACTCCGCTACACCATATCTAGTGTTATTAAGGGTGCTGATAGCTATTCGATGTAGCGGAGATAGATCGCGTATTTACGGATATGACGTGGGGAGTCCGGATTGCAGGCACTCCGAGTTGCTATAATTATCCCAGGTAGAGGAGGACGACCATGCCAGGCAAGGCGAGCGAGTCAACTGTGCACGGACTAGACAACGGGGGAGCGACGACCCAGGCGCTCGGATCCCGGCCGGCGAAGAACGGGCAGTGGAGTGAGTCGTCCCTCCGCGTGCTGAGGGAACGATACCTGGTGAGGGACGGGACGGGTATCTTAGAGACGCCGGAAGGGATGTGCTGGCGCGTTGCGGTTGCCATCGCGAAGGCCGAGGCGCAGTGGGGCAAGACAGAGGCTGAGGCTCGCCAGGTCGCTGAATCGTTTTACGAGATGATGGTGGAAGGCAAGTTCCTTCCCAACTCGCCTACGATGATGAATGCCGGCAAGGACAACGGGTTGCAGTATTCGGCCTGTTTTGTGCTGCCCGTCGAGGACTCCATGGAAGGGATCTTCGAGGCGGTCAAAAGAGCCGCCATCATCCATCAATCGGGTGGCGGGACCGGCTTTGCCTTCTCGCGGCTGAGGCCGAAGGATACGCTGGTCAAGTCAACGAGCGGCAAGGCCAGCGGCCCCATCAGCTTTCTGCGAGTCTTTAATGCCGCTACCGAAGCCGTTAAGCAGGGCGGCACCCGACGAGGCGCCAACATGGGGATTCTGAGGGTGGATCACCCGGATATCCTGGAGTTCATCGACTGCAAGCTGGACGGCGGGATCACGAACTTCAATATTTCGGTGGCGGCCACCGAAACTTTTATGCACGCCCTGGAGAAGGATGAGGAGTATGCGCTGATCGATCCTCACACCAAGCTGGTGACCGGCCATCTTCAGGCACGAGAGGTCTTTCAGCGGATCGTTCAGGCGGCCTGGCGGACCGGTGACCCCGGGATGGTCTTTATTGATCGAATCAACGCCAGCCCGGCCAATCCGATCCCGCAAGACGAAGTGATCGAGGCCACTAACCCATGTGGTGAACAGCCGTTGGGGCCCAATGATGCGTGTAATCTCGGCTCGGTTAATCTGGCCAGATTTTACCTCCCCTCAATTCCGGCGGAAGTCCGAGCGACCGAGCGAATCGATTGGGTAGAACTGGAGCGGGTCGTACGCGCGGCGGTTCGCTTCCTGGACGACGTCATCGACGTGAACCCGTATCCGCTTCAGGACATTACGGAGGAGGTCGGCAAGAACCGGCGGATCGGTCTCGGCGTGATGGGGTGGGCCGACCTGCTGCTTGAACTCGGCATTCCATACGATAGCGATGAGGCGGTGACGTTGGGTGAAGAGATCATGGGCTTTATTCGGCGCATCGGCCACGACGCCTCTGAGAAGCTGGCGGAAGCGCGCGGGCCGTTTCCGCGCTGGTCCCGGAGCATCTACAAGGGTGAGCGGCCAATTCGCAACTCTACCGTCACGACCATCGCGCCTACCGGTACCATCAGCATCATCGTCGGCTGTTCCTCCGGCATCGAGCCGATCTTTGCCGTGGCCTTCAGGCACATCGTGGGCGACCGGCACCTGACCTTCGTAAACCCGATCTTCGAGGACGTCGCGAAGCGGCGCGGCTTCTATAGCGAAGAGTTGATGCGGCGTGTCGCCGAGCGAGGATCCGTTCACGGGCTTGAAGGCGTGCCGGAGGACGTTCAACGGGTCTTTGTCACGGCCCATGAGATCGAGCCCGCCTCGCACGTGAGAATGCAGTCGGCGTTTCAAAAGCAGACCGATAACGGCGTCTCGAAGACGATCAATCTCCCGAACTCGGCGACGCCGGAGGATATCGCCAGGGCCTATATGCTGGCGTATGAGCTGGACTGCCTCGGGATTACGGTCTTCCGCGACGGCTGTAAGGACACGCAGGTCTTACATATCGGAACGGGCGCTCAACCTGCGGTGAGTGAGGCCGAAGAGGCCGAACCCGCTACCTCACGCCTCACGCCTCACGCCTTACCCTCTCCGGAGGACAGACTGAAGGTCAAGCCGAGACCGCGGACGGTGAAGGGCGTGACGTACCGGGCGGAGACGCCGCTCGGGACGGCCTTCGTTACGGTGAACCAGAATGGCGAGGGCGAGCCGTTCGAGGTCTTCGCCAGCGTGGGGAAGGCCGGGAGCGACACCTCCGCCGTGTCTGAGGCGATCGGCCGTCTGATCTCGCTGGTCCTGAGGTTGCCGTCGCCGATGTCGCCCAGGGAGCGGGTCGAGCAGATCGTGAACCAACTCGCCGGCATCGGCGGCCGGCGGCAGATGGGCTTCGGCAAGGACCGGGTCCGGTCGCTGCCGGATGCTATCGCCCAGGTGCTGGCCGAGCATATCGGTCTCAGCGAGCCCGGAGTCCAGGAGATGCTTGCGGCTCGGGGCACGCCTGCCCTGAGCGGCGCCGAAGGGGCCTCCGTCAAGGTGGGCGACATGTGCCCCGACTGCGGCCTCGCCACCCTCGTCTACGAGGAAGGCTGCCAGAAGTGCTACTCCTGCGGGTTTAGCGAGTGCTAGATCGCATGACTCGTATCCGCTCAATCTTATCGATCTATATAATCCGTAAAGGAAGAGACTTGAGGTCTCGCAGGAGGGCGTCATATGTCGATCAAATCAGATAGGTGGATTAAGCGGATGGCGGTGGAGCATCAGATGATTGTTCCGTTCGAGGAGCGGCAGGTTCGGAGCGGGGTCATCTCGTACGGTGTATCATCCTATGGATACGACATCCGGGTGGCGGACGAGTTCAAGATCTTCACCAATGTTAATACGACTATTGTGGACCCCAAAAACTTCGACGAGCGTTCGTTCGTCGACTTCAAGGGCGATGTCTGCATCGTCCCGCCCAACTCCTTCGCCCTGGCCCGAACCGTGGAATATTTCAGAATTCCCCGTAACGTTTTGACCGTCTGTCTCGGCAAGAGCTCCTACGCGCGCTGCGGCATCATTTTAAACGTCACCCCATTCGAGCCGGAGTGGGAGGGGTTTGCGACCCTCGAGATCAGCAACACCACACCGCTGCCGGCCAAGATTTATGCCAACGAAGGGATCGCTCAGGTGATTTTTTTCGAGAGCGATGAGCCGTGCCTCGTCTCCTATGGCGATAAGAAGGGGAAGTATCAGGCCCAGCAAGACATTACGTTGCCCCGGATTTAAAGGGGTGCTGGTCAATGCTTTTTCAATAGTGGCGAAGGTGCAGTCTGAATAATACCGCAAACCGCCGACACATTCCTTTCAGTAGAAATAAAAAAATATTTATTTTTTTGTACGATTTTTGTTGACATGGAAGGAACAGTCGTTGTAAAAATGTCAACAACGGCAATAATGAGGTGGGCTGTTGTTGATCCGGTTATTTTCGTCAGAGACACGAGTAAGTCTTCTCACGCTTCTTTTCACTAGGTTGGATAAGCGCTTTTATGTGAGAGAACTGGCGCGACACCTTGGGCGAGATATCTCCGGGGTCAAACGAGAGTTGGACAATCTAGAGAGGGCCGGCTTGTTGGCGAGTGAAAAGGTTGGAAATCTTCGGTACTACCGGGTCAATAAGGCGTCGCCCCTCTACACCGAGATGAGAGGGATTATCGCGAAGACCACTGGTGTTCACGCGAGTCTGCGCGAAGGGCTCAGAAGGATCAAGGGAATCCAGATGGCCATCGCGTATGGCGCAGAGCAGCATGAGGGCGATGGGGGTCTCGGTCCTGTTCGGTTAATGGTGATCGGTCAAGTCGATTTGAACGAACTGAATGATGCCGTAAGAGTATTAGAGAACCGTTTGAATCGCGAGATCAACTACCTTGTCTTTGACGAGGCTGAATATAGGCGGAGAAAGGCGGAGGATGACCCATTCCTGGTTGAAGTGCTTTCGGGTCGAAAATCAATCCTGATCGGAACGGACGATGGCTTATGAGGACCTTCGGGAACGAGGGTTGGTTGAGGAAAGTCGACCCGATTTTCGCCAGGTGTCGGGGTTGCTCGGACGAGCGACGCAGGACATGGCGACCGCAAGAGCCACTATAAGCATCGACAAAGAATGGGCGTATATTATTGCGTATCAGGCGATGCTGAGGGCGACCAAGGCGTTAGTTATGGCAGAAGGATGGCGAGTAAAAGGTCGCGACCAGGCGAGGACCTTTGTGACGCTAATAGGGGAACTGTTGGGCGAAGAGGAGCGCCAGCTTGTGAACGGTTTCGACCGGATGCGGCGAAAACGGCAGGACTTCATGGAAGAACCGCAGACGCCGATCCCACGCTACGAGGTTGAGGGAGCGCTGAAGGATGCCCAAATGTTAATAGACAAGCTGAAGGAGTTGGCGCGAGAGAAAAACCCGCAGTTGGCGTTCTTGTAGCGAGGCTGACTAGATTGCCGATGGCGTGGAAAGGGGGTGAAGAACTGAATGGCCGCAAAAAAACCGGCAGCAAAGAAGGAGACGAAGAAGGCGGCGCCGAAGACGGGGAAGAAGGGCGGAAGAGGGTGCTAGCCTCGATCAGAGGAGTGAGAGGCCTTCATGAGGAAAGGAGGTGAGGATCTCAATGGCAGCGGCAAAGAAAAAGGCAGCTCCGAAGAAAGCGACCAAGAAGAAGTAGGAACCCTGTATGGCCTTGGTGACCGAGTCGACCCCTGGAAGCCGGAAAGACAGTCGTGTATCGTGAAGTGGCTGGGGGTTGAGAAGCGCGGGGAAATAAATCGGTCGCCGACATGGTGGGAAAATGCCACCCGTTGCTGGGGGGGGACAACCCCCCCCAGCCGGCATTATATTGATTATCATAATTCTTAGATGGTGTGTTACGACTCGTGAGAGGTCAACACCGGGTGGCCGGAGTAGAAGTCGGCTGCGCGGATGATGCCTGGGAGGTGAGGAGTATCGTGGCACCAGGCTTAGAGACAGTGATGATTAGGCGATAACAGGAGCCCCCAATCCCTCGCTAGTTGCTGATTCGTTCCTTCTATGCTCAACGGTGCGTCTGGTTGTGTCAGGCGGACGTCGAGACACTCGGTAACCCACCTTCACGTTCTGTTTTGGCCCTCCCGCGTCTCTTTACTTCATCCCCACTTTGTGTTATAGGAAAGTAGGAATGCGAACGACGGGGTGTGTGCAGATCGTCTGGATTACGGCGATATCGGTAGTCGCGCTGACTGCGGTTGGACCCGCCGGCGAGGCACCAACTGCATTTGGGGAGAATAGACCCGCTTCCACTGCAGATGTCAGGATCACCAAGTTTCACCTTGTAGAAACGAAGGATGGTAAGACACTCTGGGAGGTGTGGGGCGACCGTGGCGAGGTGTTTGATAAGGAGGGCATCGCGAAGGTGATGAAGGTGTCCAATCCGGTGACCGTCATGCTCTATTCTGAGCAGGGTAAGTTGACGGCCAGGTCGGACCGCGCCACAGTGAATATGCGGACAAAAGATATCCGTCTGGAGCGAAATGTGACGGCGACCTCGGAGCAGGGCAATAGTCTGCAGACGCAGTCACTGGACTGGTCGGCGAAGGATCGCCGGGTGTCTACCCGATTGCCTGTCACATTGGTCAAAGGCGGATTCACGAGTTCAGGCGTAGGGATGGAGGCGGAGACCGATCTCGAACGCGTGAGATTCCTGAGCCGAGTACGATCGCATGTCATGTCGGAGGGTGGCGGGCCGGAACATAAAGGCCGTCCGGGCCCTCGTAACGGAGGAACTCAGTGAGACACTGCGGTTGGATTGTCGCTGTTGTTGTGCTGGTGAACCTCGTTGTGTCGGTCGGGTCCGGACTCGCGCAGGAGCAGCAGAAAGGCAAAAACCCGGTGACGATTACGTCGGACCGACTGGAGGTGAACCGGAAGCTCCACACTGCGGTCTATACGGGCAACGTCATGGCTGATGATAAAGATCGGAGCATGGTGGTCCTCGCCGATAAGATGGAGTTCCTCTTCGATGAGAAGATGGAACGGATCCAAAAGGGCATAGCGACCGGCAACGTCAGGGCCACGATTAAGGAGAAAAAGGTCACCGCGGATCAACTGGAACTGTTTCCCGATGAAGATAAGGCTGTCCTGACTGGGAATCCGAGGGCTTGGCAGGATAACGATCTGATTACCGGAACGAAGATTACCATCTTTTCGAAGGAGGACCGGGCGGTCGTTGAAGGCGATCCCTCGAAGCGAGTGACGGCTATTCTCTACCCAAAATCCGAGGGGACAGGGGGATCCGAGCCGCAAACGCCCGGAAAGACCGACAAATCGGCAACGACGCAAGGGGGGTCCTGAACCGGAATGAATCTGTGGTAAACCTGTCGAACCAGCGGACCCTTCGAACAGAGAACCTTGTCAAGGCGTTTAAGGGTCGAACCGTCGTAGGCGGCGTGAGTATCAGTCTTGAAGCGGGAGAGGTTGTCGGCCTGCTTGGGCCCAATGGCGCCGGAAAGACGACGACGTTCTATATGGTGCTCGGTCTGTTGAAGCCGGACCGCGGCCAAGTGATGTTGAATGGGGAGGATGTCACCGACCTGCCGGTATACAAACGGGCCCGTAAGGGCCTGGGATTTCTCCCGCAGGAGCCCTCGATCTTTCGCAAATTGACGGTAGAACAGAACGTGATGGCGATTCTCGAGATTCTGGATCTGTCCGAAGAAGAGCGACGGCAACGGCTTGACAGCCTCCTCCAGGAGTTGGGCCTCACCCACCTCGCCAAAAGCAAGGCCTACACGCTGTCAGGGGGCGAACGTCGTCGAGCGGAGATCACCCGGGCCCTGGTGACCTCACCGGATTTTATGCTGCTGGATGAGCCGTTCGCGGGAATCGATCCTATCGCGATCGCCGATATCCAAGGCATCATCGCCAGGCTCAAACAGAGGGGTGTTGGTGTGTTGATCACCGATCACAATGTACGTGAGACCTTGCAGATCGTTGATCGCGCGTATCTGATCTATGAGGGTCGGGTGTTGGTCGCCGGGACGGCCCAAGAGTTGGCGTCCGATGAACGGGCCAGAGAGATCTACCTGGGCGAACGGTTTAGCCTGTAACGGTGAATGTGATGGCGTTTGAAGCAAAGCTGAGTCTGCGGCAGATGCAGAGGATGGTGATGACGCCGATGCTGCAGCAGGCGATTCACCTGTTACAGTTGTCGCGGATGGAGCTGCTTCAGGCGGTACGGCAGGAGGTGGAGACGAATCCGGTTCTGGAGGAGCTGGCGGAGGAACCGGAAGAATCGGACGAGACGCCCGCCGGGAATCCGGTTACGGAGGAGCCGACGGTCGAGCGCAACGGGGAAGGGTCGACCGGAGAGATTGACTGGGACAGTTATCTCCAGGATGCCTCAGACTATCGTCCGTCGATTCAACATGAATCGGTCGAACGGTTCGACAGCGAAAGCCTGCTGACCAGATCAAACTCCCTTCAGGACCATTTGCTCTTCCAGCTTCACTTGACCGCCAAGGATCAGGAGTTGCTCAGCCTGGGCGGTCTTATCATCGGGGAGTTGGATGACAACGGATACCTGCGTAGCGGTATCGAGGAACTGGCGTCGTTGGCCGGCGCGTCTTTGGAGTCGATGGAATCGGCCCTTCGGCTTGTCCAGGGTTTTGATCCTGCCGGGGTGGGGGCGCGCGATCTTCACGAATGTCTGGTGATTCAACTCAGGATGCGGTCGGAAGAACATGCGGTGGCGGAGGCCATTGTCGGCAGCTTCCTCCAGGATGTGGAGCGCCATCGATTCGGAAAGATTGCGACCGCACTGGGCGTACCGCTGAAAGAGGTGCAAGAAGCGGTCGCGCTCATCGCCTCTCTGGAGCCCAAACCCGGCAAGAACTACAGCAGTGAGGCGCCTCAATATATCACGCCCGACGTCTATATTCTCAAGATCGACGGACGATTGCTGGTGACACTGAATGAAGATGGTCTCCCACGCCTTCGGGTCAGCCGATATTATCGGCAGATCCTGTCCAAGCATGCGCCGGCTCCGCGCGAGGCAAAGGGTTACGTCGAAGAGAAGATGCGCTCCGCCTTGTGGTTCATCCGAAGCATCGAGCAGCGGAAACGCACGTTGATCAAGGTGGCGGAAAGCCTGGTCAAGTATCAGAGGGATTTCTTCGAGCACGGGATTTCGTCTCTGAAACCTCTGACGCTCCGCCAGGTGGCCGATGACGTCTCTATGCACGAATCCACCATCAGTCGTGTGACCACGAATAAGTATGTTCAAACGCCGCAAGGACTGTTCGGCCTGAAATACTTTTTCCATCGCGGCGTCCCGTCAACCGTCGGTGAAGTCGTCTCGTCTCGCAGGGTGAGGGACCTGGTACGCCGATACCTGACAGCGGAAGACTCCAGTAAGCCGTTGAGCGACCAGAAGATTGTAGAGATGCTGGCGAAGGTTCACGGGGTCGAGATCGCCCGTCGAACCGTCGCCAAATATCGTGGTCAGCTCAAGATTCCCTCGTCCAATCAACGTCGTTATGTGTAATACGGAACATTGGCATTCCATTCTCTGACGAGGAGTCAACTGATGCAGATTACCATTACCGCTCGCAATCTCGAAATCACCGAACCCCTCAAGCGTTACGCGGAGGAAAAGATCGCCCGCCTGCAAAAGTTCGTCAACCAGATTACCTCGGTTCATATCATTCTGTCGGTCGAGAAACATCGGCAGATCGCCGAGGTCACGCTCCATGTGCGAGAGCATACCATCCGTGGAGAAGAATCGAGCGCCGATCTGTACTCGGCGATTGATCTTGTGGCCGACAAGATCGAACGCCAGATTCTTCGCTACAAAGAAAAGATCGTAGATCACTCCGGGCGAGGTTTAGGGCGGTCGGCCGAGTTGGCCGAGTCGGAAGAGCCTACACCGGCTGAGAGCGAATCGTTCCCAGAAGACGGCCCCCGCATCGTCAGGACCAAGCGTTTTGCCATGAAGCCGCTCTCGCCTGACGAAGCCGCCGTCCATATGGGCCTCTTGGGCCACACGTTTTTTGTGTTCCGAAACGCCCAGACTCAGGAGGTGAATGTCCTGTATCGAAGACGCGATGGAGATTACGGTTTGATCGAGCCCGCAGGTTAAGCTCCTTTATAGCTGCAATCGCAAGACGGCAGGCGTGAGGCGTAAAAGGAAGGTCTTTTTACCTCCTGACGTTTCACGCCTCACGAATCCTCAGACGTCAGGAGTCGAGGCGAACCAAAGTCGTTTCACAGTGAGTGCGAAGGACGCGATGCGGTGAAGGCGGCTGAGGTTGTGATTATCACCGGGATGTCCGGGGCCGGCAAGAGCCAGGCGATCAAGTGCTTGGAAGATATCGGTTTTTTCTGTATCGATAACCTGCCCACCACCCTTCTCCCCACCTTCGTGCGGCTCTGCATACAATCAGAACCTACAAGAGAGCGGGTTGCGTTGGTCATCGATGTACGTGGGGGCGAGTTTCTGGCCCCGCTCTTCGACATCCTGAAGATGCTTCGGGCTGAAGGGCACACTGTCAAGATCGTGTTTCTGGACGCCAGCAATGAGGCCCTTGTGCGGCGATTCAGCGAGAGCCGACGCCCGCATCCCCTCGCAGCCGGACAGTCGGCCCTGACAGGAATTGCGGCAGAACGACAGACGTTGACTCGTCTTCGGGATGGGGCCGATCTGATTGTTGATACGAGCCTGCTGACGATTCATGACCTGAAGCGGTTTCTTTCGCAGGCATTTGAGGTCGAGCGGCCGATGGCCCGGATCGGTCTCTCGCTGGCCTCGTTCGGCTATAAGCATGGACTGCCGTTCGATGCCGATCTGGTGTTTGATACCCGATTCCTGCCCAGCCCGCACTTTATTGATGACCTGCGGCCGCTGACCGGACTTGATCCCCGAATAGGCGAGTTCCTCGTGCGCGCCTCCGTGACCAAGCCGTACCTTGCGCGGCTGATGGACCTGCTCGATTTCATCATCCCTCTCTGCGAGGACGAGGGTCGCGCCTATCTGACGATTGCGCTCGGTTGCACGGGCGGACATCACCGTTCCGTGTTCCTGGTGGAACAGCTCGCCGGTCATTTTCGAGAGTGTGGCTATCAGGTCAACGTTCGCCACCGTGACATTGAAAGATCCTGACTACGCGCGCCCATCTCGTACGGGGATCGGAATGAGTGTGCGGGCGACCCAGGATCTCTCGACCGGGATAAGAAAACAGGATGGGTGCGATGAGCGGGGGGAGATGTCTTCCAAGGGCCGTCTCCTGAGGATGGGTGCGGCGAACGGTTCCACAAATATGGGAATCGATGAGGCGCTTGCGACGCGGCGTCCGGAGGGCGCGATCCTGCGGTTTTACGCGTGGGAGGCGCCGACGCTCTCTATTGGCTACGCTCAGCGCAGTCGCGACATCAATCTTGCGGCCTGTCGTACATCGATGGTGCGTGTGGTGCGCCGTCCTACGGGCGGTCGAGCCGTATTGCATCGGCAGGACCTGACGTACAGCCTCATTCTGCCGCTACGTCCGCCCTGGACGACGATCTCGATTACGGAGAGTTACCGTCTGATCAACCGGTGTCTGCGACGAGGTCTGGAAATGTTGGGCCTGGAGGTTCATCTTGCGCGCCGCCTCAGACAGGCTGAGCGGCCGCTGTCCCTGTTCTGTTTTCCGGCCATTTCTGCGCATGACCTGTTGATCGGCGGGAAAAAGGTCATTGGTTCGGCGCAGCGACGATTTCCCGCGTCGCTCCTCCAGCAGGGGAGCATTGTATTGGAATTCGATCCGACCGGTATTCTTGATCTTCTCTGTTCCGGCGAACGGGCGATGGCGGTAGACGCGCTCAAGACGGTCGGTTCACTGCGAGACGCGCTGGGACGGTTGCCCGGTCGTCAGGACGTGGAGACGGTGATTCGGGAAGGGTTTGCGGCCGAGATGGGGATCGAATTCATAGAGGATGCGCTTAAGCCGGAGGAGCTCGCGCTGTCCATGGAGTTAGCCGCCACCCGTTATAGCTCGGAGGACTGGACGTTCCGGCGCTGATCGCTGCGGGATCGACCTTGACAGCGTCCTTCAGCGTTTGCTACGGTACGGTTGTCATAGTGTGGTGTCACGAACGGGGAATCTGACCTACGGGGGAGCGGCTCGTGAGCCTTGAAAAGTGGGGTCCTTAAGCAGGTGAAGGTGATGGCGCCGGTTCAGTCGCCTTCATAGGAAGCGCATTGCGGTGAAGCAGGGCAGAGCCGATCAAGAAGAGTCGATGCAAGTCGTCCCGGATCTCAAACGATCGAGAATCTATATGAATCTGCCCAATAAGCTCACGATCGGTAGAATCTTTCTGGTCCCCTTCATCATCGTGTTCCTGGTTGTGGGAGAGAAGGTACCGAATTACACTGCGGGGGTCATTTTTCTGGCCGCGGTGCTGACCGACTGGCTGGATGGTCGGATCGCCAGAACCACCAGTCAGGTGACCGCACTGGGGAAGTTGCTCGACCCTATTGCCGATAAGCTACTTATCTCAACCGCTTTGATTGCGCTGGTACAGGTGGGCCGCGCGCCGGCCTGGATGGTGGTCCTGATCGTCGGCCGCGAGCTGGCCATTACCGGGCTTAGAACGGTCGCCGCCTCGCAGAGCATCATTATTCAAGCCAGTGACTTCGGAAAATATAAGATGTTGTCTGAGGTGGCGGCGGTCACCTTTCTGATCCTTGACTGGCCCCCACAATGGGATTTTATGGGCGCCCCATCGCTGGGTTTTCTGTGTCTGTGGGCTGCGGTTGTGTTGAGTGTCGTCTCCGGCGTCGACTACTTTCTTCGCTTCTGGAAGGTGATCGACCTGAGTAAATGATTCTTTATTGATGTGGGGGTCATGAGCACAAGCGTGTGGCTTGTCCTGCTAGGGTACCTCGCCGGCTCTATCCCGTTCGGCCTCTTGGTCGCCAGAGTGACGACGGGAGTCGATGTGCGGAAAACGGGAAGCGGCAATATCGGCGCCACCAATGTCCTGCGGGTGGCGGGTTCGAGGGCCGGCGCGGTCACGCTCGCCCTGGACGCGCTGAAAGGGTGGGCGCCTGTCGCATTGAGTCAAATCCTTGGCGCGCCTGAGATCGTGATCGCCGCGGTGGGACTGGCGGCATTTCTGGGTCATGTCTATCCGCTCTTTCTCGGCTTCCACGGAGGGAAGGGCGTTGCCACGGCTCTCGGGGTGCTGCTGGCTTTGTTCGCGAAGATTGCGTTACTGATTGTAGGCGTCTGGTTATTGGTCGCCGCCGTCTTTCGCTATTCGTCTCTGGCTGCCCTCGTGACTGCGGTCACCGCTCCTGTTCTGATCTGGGTCCTTGACGGGCGACCCGCGTATGTGGGACTGGCGGTCATTATCTGCGGGTTCATTCTCATCCGGCATCGGGAGAACATAGAGCGCCTGATGGCAGGGCACGAGGGAAAGATAGGAAAAAAACTGCAGGGAGCAGATCTGCCGCAGCGCGATCGGCTTGCCTTGTAGGAGCGAAATATGCCTCTCATCGTTCAGAAATACGGCGGTAGCTCCGTTGCGGATGTCGAGCGGATCAAAAACGTGGCTCGTCGGGTGGTGGACGCGAAAGACCATGGGAACGACCTGGTTGTAGTGGTATCGGCGATGGCGGGAGACACGGACCGCCTGCTGGGCCTCGCCGCCAAGATCTCCGATGCGCCGAACGAGCGAGAACTTGATGTGATTGTGGCAACGGGGGAACAGATCTCGATCGGTCTGTTGTCGCTGGCCATCCAACAGCTCGGGCACAAGGCCCGCTCTTTTACCGGAGCCCAAGTCAGGATCCAGACCGATACTGCCCACACGAAGGCCAGGATCGTCAGTGTCGAGGTGGACCGGGCCCAACAGGCGTTGCAGGAGGGGGCTATCGTGATCGTCGCCGGGTTCCAGGGGGTGACGGCGGAAGAGGATGTCACAACATTGGGACGTGGCGGATCGGACCTGACGGCGGTCGCCATGGCGGCGGCCCTGAAGGCTGATGTCTGCGAGATCTATACCGATGTGGAAGGGGTCTACACGGCAGACCCGAACATCGTTCCGGAGGCGAGAAAGCTCGAAAAGATCTCCTACGATGAGATGCTTGAGCTGGCCAGTTTGGGGGCGAAGGTCCTTCAAGCCCGGTCGGTGGAGTATGCCAAGAATTACACTGTACCGGTTCACGTCCGTTCCAGTTTTAATGCCAACCAGGGGACACTTGTGGTCCAGGAGGATGCGGAGATGGAGAGGGTGGTAGTCTCGGGGATCGCCTACGATCGGAACGAGGCGAAGATCACCGTGCTGCGCGTGGCGGATCGGCCTGGGATTGCGGCCAAACTGTTCGGCCGGGTTGCAGAGGCCAACATTGTGGTGGATATGATTGTCCAGAACATCAGCCAGGATGGAACGACCGATATCTCGTTCACGGTCCCGAAGTCGGATTTCTCCAAGGCGATGTCGCTGGTAAACGGTGTTGCCAAAGAGATCGGTGCCCAGCAGGTGATGGGTGACGACAGGATCGCGAAGGTCTCCATTGTGGGGGTAGGGATGCGGACCCACTCCGGGGTCGCCGCGCAAATGTTTGAGACCCTGTCGCGCGAGAACATCAACATTCTGATGATCAGCACCTCTGAGATCAAGGTCTCCTGTGTAATCGACGCGAAATACGGAGAGCTGGCTGTCCGGATTCTTCACGAGGCCTTTGGTCTGGCAGAGCGCAGGGTCGTTGAGGAGTACGCGTGAGGGAGGCCTACACCAGGCGCGAGGCAATCGCCGCCGGCCTCCTTGGTGTGGCTATTGCCGCTTTTGTGTGGGGACCTGTCATCCTCCGGCCGTTCAGCCCTTCACGTGCCGTCGATCTCGGAACGCTTCGTCTCCCTGAAGATCGGGCCGGCGCACAGCCTCGTCCGTCGGCGCCACGGGTGAAGACCGCAAAGGCGACGCCGGGCAGCCGTATAGACATCAACCACGCCGATGCCGCAGCGCTTCAGACGTTGCCGGGGATCGGTCCGACGCTGGCGCAGCGGATTATCGCCTATCGGAAGGCGAACGGCTCATTCGACGACGCCCGCGGACTTCTGGACGTGAATGGAATCGGTTCAAAGCGATTTGATAAGGTTGAGCGCTGGGTTGAGGCCCGCTGACCGATGAGCTATCGCGTTCGCCTGGATATGTTTGAGGGTCCACTGGACCTCTTACTGTATCTGATTCAGGTGAACGAGATCGACATCTACGACATCCCTATCGCAAAAATTACCCAGGAATATCTGGGATGCCTGGCCGGGATGAAAAAGCTGGATCTGGAAGTTGCGGGTGAGTTTCTGGTGCTGGCCGCGACACTGATCCACATTAAGTCGAAACTGCTCATCCCGGTTGAAGAAACGGCGGAAGAGGGGCCGCCCGCAGAAGACCCGCGGCAGGAATTGGTGGAACGCCTCCTGAAATATAAGCAATTCAAGGAGGCGGCGACGAGGTTCGAGGAACTGGAGGCGGGGCAGTCGCTCTTATATGCAAGGCCTGCCGATCCCGCGGTTCCGATTGCTGAAGGCCCTCTGGAGATCAGCCTTTCTGCGCTGCTGCGCGCCTTCATGGCGGTGATGCAACGAGCGCCGGAGGCGAAGGCTGTCGAGATCACCCCTGAGACGATCAACGTGGGGGAGCGCATGGTGGCGCTGTTGGATCGACTGTCGCTTCAAAGTCCGGTCTCATTCATGGCGCTCTTTGAGGGGATGACGACGCGCATCCAATTGATCGCGACCTTCCTCGGCCTGCTCGAGTTATTGCGTCGCGGCCTGGTCAGAGCCCGGCAGGCGGAGCCGGGGAGTGAGATTACGATCTATCGAACTGTCGAAACGGCGGCGGGGGCCAATGGACACCACGACTGAACCTGGGCAGCTCGGGATCCTCGAGGCGTTGTTGTTTGTCTCCGAGGCGCCGCTCTCGCTGGAGCGGATCGAGGAGTTGTTCGAAGGCTGCTCGAAGGCGGAGGCCGGCCGCTTACTCACCGAGTTACAGGACAAGTACCGGCAGCCGGAGCACGGGGTGATGATCAGCGAGGTGGCTGGAGGTTATCGCCTGACCACAAAGCCCGAGACGGCCCCGTGGATCCAGCGGCTTCGTGGGTCGAAACCGGCGAGGCTGTCCAGGCCCGCACTTGAGACACTGGCGCTTATTGCCTATAAGCAGCCGATCACCAAGGCGGAGATTGAAACGATCCGCGGGGTGATGGTGGACGGTGTCTTGAAGACGCTGGTGGAGCGTGATCTTGTTCGTATTCTTGGACGCAAACCCGAAGTAGGCAGGCCGATCCTGTATGGGACGAGCCGTTCCTTCCTGGAGTATTTTGGATTCAAGGACCTTTCCGAGTTGCCGACGTTGAAAGAGATCGAGGCGTTGGCCCCACATACGGCTGAGAAGGAGGTGTCCGACGAGCCAGTTGCTCAAACCGAAAAGGCCGAATAAGTCGACCGGTTCGTCTGCGGCAGCGCGGCAGACGGGTGTTGGCGAGGAACGACTACAGCGCTATCTGGCTCGAGCGGGGTTGGGGTCGCGCAGGAGCTGTGAGACACTGATCCTGGAAGGGCGAGTCCGCGTAAATGGTCGGATTGCCGCTGAACTTGGGACGAAGGTCGTACCGGATCGCGACAAGGTGACGTGCGACGGCAAACCCGCGACGCCATCACATGATCTTGTCTATCTGATGCTTCATAAGCCGGCCGGCGTACTGACGTCGTTATCCGATCCGCGCGAGCGCCCCGTTATCCGCGACCTGTTGCCGGCACGGGGCCTGCCCAGGCTGTTTCCGGTCGGGCGCCTGGACTATCAGACCGAAGGCCTCGTGCTGTTGACCAATGATGGGGCGCTGGCCCACGGGCTCATGCACCCGAGTTTTGAGGTTGAGAAGGAGTATCTTGCCAAAGTACGCGGGTGCCCCACGCCGGACGATCTGACCAGGTTAAAGGCGGGGGTGGTGTCGGACGGAGAGCGGCTGCGGGCGACCCAGGCCGAGATGGTAAGAAGCGGGCTCGGTTCCGCGTGGCTGAAACTTATCGTCCATCAGGGACGGTATCACGAGATTCGACGGCTGTGCGACGCCATCGGACATCCGGTGCTGGAGCTTCGACGCGTACGCCTTGGCCCGTTAGTACTAGGCAAGTTACCGAAAGGAACCTGGCGCCGCCTGACCCCCGTGGAGCTGACCGGCATCCGCCGCGCCTGCCTGGGCGCCGCACGCAGACAGGCGGCGGGACGGAGCCATACCCCGGTTGCCGACAGTAGACCGAAGGGCATGAAGATCAGAACTGCCTCACCGGCATCCTCTCCGCGCCCACGGGGTGCCAGGGGAGAGAGACCCTCATCAGTAACCCCTCGCCCCGCATTCGGGGGGAGGGCGCAGGCTGGGAGGAGCCTTCGGAATAGTGCGCGGAGACCTAAGCGCGAAAGGTAGTGCGCGTCCTCTGAGAGGTTTGGAGAGAGCCGGATGAAGATCACGACGTTACGACGTAAGATCGATCAGATCGATTCGAAGATCGTGTCGCTGCTGGGCGATCGAGCCGAGTTGGTGGTCAAGATCGGACAGGAAAAGGCCAAGGCAAATCTGAACGTCCATGTTCCACAGCGCGAGGAGGAGATCGTCACTCGTCTGATGCGACAGAACAGGGGGCGTTTCCCCGCCCACGCCATCAGGCCGGTCTTTCGAGAGATTATCTCCGCGTGCCGAGCCGTACAAGCTCCGTTGAGTCTGGCCTATCTCGGTCCGGAAGGCACATTTACCCATCTGGCCTGCACTCGGCGATTTGGAGGCTCAGCGCACTTCGTCCCGGTTCACACCATCAGTGACGTGTTTGCCGAGGTTGAAAAGGGAAATGTTGAGTACGGGATCGTGCCGATTGAGAACTCCAGTGAAGGCGTCGTCAGCCACACGTTGGATATGTTTGTAGACTCGGACCTGAAGATCTGCGGGGAGATTCTCCTGGGGGTGTCCCACAGCCTGCTGTCGAAATCAGGCGATCTGAGGAAGGTGCAAAAGATCTACTCGCACCCGCATGCCTTCGCTCAGTCGCGGAAGTGGTTAGAGGCGAATCTACCGCGAGTGCCGCTCTTTGAGGCTTCCAGTACGGCTGCTGCGGCGAATCTGGTCACAAAGGATAGGACAGCAGCGGCCATCGCCAGCGAACTGGCGGCAAGCCTGTACGATCTTAAAGTCATTTCTAGGAAGATCGAGGATACGCCTTGTAATATCACAAGATTTCTGATCATAGGCCGGAGTGGACCAGCATCCACCGGGCACGACAAAACGTCCTTAATGTTTTCGATTAAAGACCGGGTCGGGGCCTTGCATCGTATCCTCGAGCCGTTCGCGAAGCACCAGATCAACCTCACGAAGGTCGAGTCACGTCCATCGAAAACGAAAGCCTGGGAGTATATCTTCTACCTGGATATCGAGGGACACCTTGCCGATGAGTCGGTGAAGGCCGCGCTTGCGCTTTTAGAGGAGGAGTGCCTCTTTCTCAAGGTCCTCGGCTCATACCCCAGAGAACACTCGATCGAGAGTTAGGAGAACCGTAAGAATTGTGGGTAAGTTGTTATACATGTTGTTGTCATTCCGGGCTTGACCCCGGATCGGGTCCGGGGCAGGCTCCGGAATCCAGTGGCTTTCTGGATTCCCGCTCCCCGCTTCAAGCATGCGGGGACAAGCTTCGCGGGAATGACGGCTATGGTTACGGTGTATGACGCGACAAATAGAAGATCTTGCTTCTCCCTATCTTCAGGGACTCACGCCGTATATCCCGGGGAAGCCCATCAGGGAGGTGGAGCGGGAGCTGGGGATCGCAGGGGCTATCAAGCTGGCATCAAATGAGAACCCGCTTGGTCCCTCGCCGTTGGCGCTTCGTGCCCTGCGCGACGCGCTCACGGAAAGTCACCGGTATCCCGATGGCGGCGGTTATTACCTGAAGCAGGCGCTGGCGAGACGCCTGGAGTTGACGCCGGATCATCTGATTCTGGGGAACGGCTGTAACGAACTGTTGGAGCTGATGGCCCGCTGCTTTCTGCTGCCGGGAGACGAGGTGGTGATTGCCGATCCGGCCTTCATCATCTACGGAATGCTGGCGCATCTGCAAGGGTGTACGACGGTTCGTGTTCCGCTGAAGGCCTGGACTCACGACCTTGAGGCAATGGCGAAGGCGGTGACTCCAAAAACCAAGATGGTCTTTATCGGTAATCCGAACAATCCTACCGGCACAGCCGTGGAGCCCACGGAGCTGACGGCGTTCATGGATGCGATACCGGACGATGTCATTGCCGTCATCGATGAGGCGTATATCGAGTATGTCCCGACGGAGATGGTGCCTGACTCACTCAGGTTCGTCCGAGAGGGGCGCCCGGTGATTGTGCTGCGGACCTTCTCCAAGATTTATGGTCTGGCGGGGGTGCGGGTCGGATATGGGATGGCGCCGCCGCCGATGGTGGAACTGCTCGAACGGGTTCGCGCGCCGTTTAACGTGAACGCCTTGGCCCAGTGTGCCGCGCTGGCGGCCCTCGGCGACGAAGCCCACCTGTCAAACAGCCGAAGCGTGAATGAGCAGGGCAAGGCCTACCTGTTGGAGGAGCTGCATCGTCTGGGGTTGGAATGCCCACCGTCAGTTGCCAATTTTCTGCTGGTCGATCTGCAGCAGGATGGCCAGGCGGTGGCCGACGCGCTGCTCCGAATAGGCGTCATCGTGCGCCCCCTGGGAGGCGCCACACTGAAAACCCACATCCGCGTGACCATCGGAACACCACCCGAGAACAAACGATTCATCGAGGCGCTCAAAGCCGTGATTCAGTCGGAGCCCAGTCCCCGGTGACAATAACTTACATTCAAACTTCCCCTTCTCCCCGGGTACCCCCTGGGTGCGGAGAAGGTTGGGATGAGCGCTGATGTTCGATCGCATCACATTTGACCCCAAGATCATGGGCGGCCGAGCTTGCATCCGCGGGATGCGCATTAATGTCTCCCTCGTGGTCAACATGGTGGCAAACGGCATGACCGCAGAGGAGATTTTGCGCGATTATCCGGATCTTGAAGCAGAAGATATCCAGCAGGCGCTTCAGTACGCCGCCTTTTTGACCAGAGAGGAGATCTATCCGACAGCCGGGTCTCGCTCGTGAGATTCCTGGCAGATATGGGAATCTCGATGAGCACAGTGCAGGCCCTTCGCCGGCAGGGCCACGAGGTCGTCCACCTGCGAGAAGAAGAGCTTGCGCGTCTTCCCGATGCCGCAATTCTTGAGAAGGCGCGACAAGAGCAGCGAATCGTTCTGATATTCGACCTCGATTTCGGCGACCTTCTCGCCATCGGTGGACATAACTACCCCAGCGTTATCATCTTCAGACTGCATAATGAAACCCCCGCGTTTGTCACGACGGCGCTTTTTGATGTTCTCATCCATCGAAGTCAAATACTTGCGGAAGGCGCCCTCGTGATCGTTGAGGTTACGCGCTATCGGATACGGCGTCTTCCCATCGAAGAAATTGGAGCCCAGCCATAAGTGAAACCCTCAAGCTCTGGTGCGCCATCGCGATGCCCCATGAGGACATCGTCGAAGGACGCCTTAGCTTGCACCCCACTTTTCAAAGGGTGTATAGACTGGGGGGATTTTAGCCAACAGGAAATCCCCCTCAATCCCCCTTTTTCAAAGGGGGAGGGTGCTTGAGATATTGTGAAAGAGTGCAATCTATTGAGTGCTCTCCTTAATAAGTGAGAACGAACCGACGCTCGAACTTCCCCTTCTCCCCTTGAGGGAGAAGGTTGGGATGAGGGGTTCGGAAGCGGCCTATGCCTTTTCAACTGATCCTTAGCCTCGATTATCAAAACGACACCCGCTGGCGCTGGATACTTTCCAACGCAGCCGGGCGCTTCCTGGCCGACCAGGACGTTGCGTTAGATCCCGCCGACCCGATGTATCGTAGTTTTGTAGATTTACCCGGCCAACTGCGCTTCTACGACAATGTGCGCCCCGCCGAGGACGTACTGCTGGAAGCCCCAGGCTGGGATGTCGTGCGCTTCTCGGGGCAAGCGTCTTAGTCTCGGATGTCATCCTGTCAAAATGCTGGTCGGATGATGGATAGCCAAATGAGGTTCCCGCGCAGATGTGGTAGAATATTCGCGTAAAATCTTCTTCAAGGCAAATGTGGGCAAACGGATGTTATTGAGTTTCGCATCCTCCTCACCCCAACCCTCTCCCGCAGTGGGGAGAGGGGGGAGGGAGCAGAGGAGGTAAAAGGGAGCGATGATCATTATTTTGAAACCCGAGGCGACCGAGGCGGAGATCGCCCTGGTCGTGAAGAAGATCGAAAGCTACGGTCTGGCCGCGCACATCTCGAAAGGGACGGAGCGGACCATCATCGGTGCGATTGGCGACGAGCGGGTCTTGCAGGAGGGACCATTGGAGGCCTTCCCCTTCGTAGAGGAGGTCCTGCCGATTCTGAAGCCCTATAAGCTGGCCAGCCGCGAATTCAAGCCTGACGGCTCCATCGTGAATGTAGACGGGGTACTGGTGGGCGGTCGGCAGGTTGTCGTGATGGCCGGACCGTGCGCGGTGGAGAGTCGCGAAGGTCTCCTGCAGATCGCGCAGTATGTGAAGTCCGGCGGAGGGCGCATCCTCCGGGGCGGCGCGTATAAGCCGCGGACCTCCCCGTACACCTTTCAAGGGCTGGGTGAGGAAGGGCTGGCCTATCTGGCCGAGGCCAAGCGGGCAACCGGACTACCGATTGCGACCGAACTGATGGACAGCCGTGATGCCGATGCGGTCTATCAGTACGCCGACCTGATCCAGATCGGCGCGAGGAATATGCAGAACTTTAAGCTTCTGACGGAGGTGGGGTCGCGTCGAAAGCCGGTGCTCCTGAAGCGGGGATCCAGCAGCACCGTCAAGGAGCTGTTGCTCGCCGCGGAGTATATCCTGTCTGAAGGCAACTACGACGTCATCCTGTGCGAGCGCGGGATCAGGACCTTTGAGGACGCCACCCGCAACACCTTGGATCTGTCGGCGGTTCCCCTGATCAAGCGGCTCTCGCACCTGCCGGTGGTCGTCGATCCGAGTCATGGGACAGGCAAGTGGCATCTCGTCTCGCCGATGGCCCTGGCTGCAGTAGCAGCCGGCGCCGACGGTATCATGGTGGAGATTCATCCTCATCCCGAGGAAGCCCTGTCCGATGGCCCGCAAGCGCTTCTGCCCGGCACATTCGAGACGCTGATGAGCGAACTGCGTGGAGTGGCTCAGGCTGTAGGAAGGTCCCTGTGACCACCGGGTCAAGGCCGGAGCAGTTCGAGGCGGAGACCTCGCTGTCTCATCCGCTCATTGAGCGGCTCGCCATTGTCGGCCTTGGCCTGATCGGTTCGAGTGTTGGGCTGGCCTGTCGCGCTCGCGGTCTGACGAAAGAGATCCGGGGGACCGATGTCGTGCCCGACCATCGTACGCAGGCTGTCGAGTTGGGCGTAGTCGATCTGGCCTTTGCGGATGCTGCCGCTGCGGTCGAAGGGGCCGACCTGGTCCTCCTCGCCGTACCGGTCGGCGCGATTGCACCGACGCTCGAGCGGATCGTTCCCCATCTGCCTTCGGGCGCGGTGGTGACTGATGTGGGAAGTGTCAAAGGCGTCGTTGCGGCGGCGATGGAGCGGCTGCTGCCGGCTGGCACCGGGGTTCCGGGCCACCCGATTGCCGGCCGGGAGACATCAGGGCCGCGCGCGGCATCGGCCGAGCTGTTTGTCGGCGCGAAGTGCGTGCTGACCCCGAGTCGGTCGACCGATCCTGCTGCTATTGCGCGGGTGCGCGCCCTGTGGAGGGCCGTAGGGTCTGAGGTGTTGCAGATGCGCCCGGAATGCCATGATGAAATCTTCGCGGCGATCAGTCATCTCCCGCACATTGTGGCCTATGCGCTGATGGGTGCTATACTCGGTCTGGAGGGCGGCGAGAATCTGCAGGCATTGGCTGGGGGCGGCTTAAGGGATTTCAGCCGGGTTGCCATGAGTCATCCGGTGATGTGGCGGGATATCTGTCTCGCCAACCGTGAGCCGATTCTAAAGATGATCGGGCGGTTTCAGGGCGCGCTGAGCGATCTGGCGGCGATGATCAGCGCCGAAGACGGCGAAGGGCTCCAGCAGCGGTTTGCGAGGGCGCGCGCCGGTCGGGAGGATCTTGGGAACGGGAATGAAGGGTGTAATAGCGAGCGCCGAGGTCAGTAAGCCGCGGGAACGGGCGCTGCTGGTGGGGATCCACCGTAAGCGCGGCCCGCGCTGGGAGGCCGAGGATTCGCTGGAAGAACTGGCGCGGCTTGCAGAATCGGCGGGGGCTGTCGTGGCCGGAACCATCCTGCAGGAACGCGACGCGCCGGACCCGCGGTATCTGATGGGGAAGGGAAAGGCGCAGGAGATAAAGGCGCAGTGGGGTGGGAAGGTGGATCTGCTGGTGATGGATGAGGAGCTGTCGGGTTCACAGCAGCGAAATCTGGAGGAACTGACCGGGTGGAAGACGGTTGATCGTCCCCTGTTGATCCTTGATATCTTCGCGCAGCGGGCCAGGAGCCGTGAAGGCAAGCTGCAGGTGGAGCTGGCGCAGCTTGACTATCGCCTGCCCCGTCTGGTGGGGAGGGGAACTGCGCTCTCGCGTTTGGGCGGCGGCATCGGGACACGCGGTCCGGGTGAAACCCAGTTGGAGACGGACCGGCGGACGATCCGGCGGCGCATGGCGAAGATCCGGGAGGAGCTGGCGAAGGTCCGGCGTCATCGGGCGCTCTTAAGGAAGCCTCGAAAACGGCGCGCGATCCCGATCGTCGCCCTGGTCGGCTATACGAATGCCGGTAAGTCGACGCTCTTTAACGCCCTTACGCACTCCGGCGTGCAGACCGACGATGCCCTCTTTGTGACCCTCGATCCGATCTTACGTCCAGTCACCATGGCGGACAGATTCAGCTTTCTGCTCTCCGACACCGTGGGGTTCATCCGTCGCCTCCCAGAGCAGTTGGTGGCGGCGTTCAAGGCGACCCTTGAGGAGTTGGACGAGGCCGACCTCCTGCTCCATGTGATCGACGCGAGCCATCCGCAAGCGATGGAGCAGAAAGAGGCGGTCGACACGATCCTCAGGGAGCTCGGCCTGTCGGCCAAGTCGATTGTTGAGGTCTTTAATAAAGTCGATCTGTTGCCCGGTGGGACCGCGACCTCGCTCGCGGTCGCCAAGACGCCTGTACCGCGGGTCGCTGTGTCCGCCATCACGGGGTACGGCTTCGATCGACTGCGGTGGGCCGTGCGTGAGTCGCTTGCTGCGGTCGCTGCGCCGGCGAGAGCATACGACTGGGTCCCCTATCCCGCCGTTCACGCCCAAGGTTGATCACCCCTTTCCTCTGGCCGGAGCCCTATGAATGCTGAACCTTGCCAATAGTCTGACGATCCTCAGGATCTTCATGACCCCCGTCATCTCGATCCTGCTGGTCTACAAGTTCTGGCGGCTTGGTTTGGCGACCTTTCTGTTGGCCGGGGTCACCGACGCCCTGGACGGATTCATCGCTCGTTCGAGGGCCCAGCGAACAGAGTTGGGGATGATTCTGGATCCTCTGGCCGACAAGCTGTTGCTTTCTGCAACCTTCGTCACGCTGGTCTACCTGCGCCAGATTCCCCAATGGCTGTTCATCATTGTTATCAGCCGGGACCTGATCTTGATCGGCGGTTTCCTGATCGTCTACCTCGTCACCGGTAAGACCACCGTCTCGGTATCCTGGATGGGAAAGCTTACGACAGGTCTGCAAGTGTCGACCGTGCTGGCGACGCTCATTGCCCGTGTCAGCGGCGGGGTCGGGTCCTACGTGCCGTGGATCATCTACCTTGCTGCGGCGGTCACGATCGTATCCGGACTGGATTACGTTCGTCAAGGCGTGAGGGCGCTCAGCAGGTAACGTATGGGGCGACGGGCGTGTGATGGTGGGCCGGGATTGTACACGGGTGTAGGGGTTCCATGATGACTCGCACATCGCAGGTTGCCTGGAGGCCTGACCAACAGATCGTCGCACAGGCCAACATCACTCGATTCATGCGGGAGCACGGCATCGCCTCGTATGAAGAGCTGATCCGCAGATCCACTACGGAGATCGAGTGGTTCTGGGACGCGCTGCCGCGCGCCCTCGGCGTCGAATGGTGTACCCCTTATACGCGAGTCATGGACACCGCATCAGGGATTCCGTGGACGGAGTGGTACGTCGGTGGGACGCTCAATATTACCCACAACTGCCTGGACCGCCATGCCGGAGGGGTTGCAGCCGACAGGCCAGCCCTCATCGCCGAGACCGAGGACGGCCAGCTTACCAGTTGGACCTATAGCGCGTTGGCGGAGCGCGTCAGCCGTATCGCCTCTGTCATGCGGGGTCTTGGCATCCGGCGTGGGGAGACGGTGGGGATCTACATGCCGATGATCGCCGACGTCGTGACCATCCTGCTTGCGTGCCTGAAGATTGGGGCCGTCGCCATTCCCATCTTTTCCGGCTTTGCGCCGCGAGCGGTGGCGGAGAGGCTGCGAGACGGCGGCGCCCGACTCCTGTTTACCGCCGACTATGGGCTCCGACGGGGAAGGCGCATCGAGCTGAAGGCGCTCGCCGATGAGGCCGCCGCCATGACGCCGTCCATCAAGCATCTGGTCGTGTGCCGGCGCTCAGACGAGGCGATCCCGTGGATGGTCGGGCGAGACATGGCCTGGGATGAGTTCCTGGCCTCCGGTACGCCGATGTGCGAGACAGAGGCCATGGCATCTATGGAGCCGGCGATGCTCCTGTACACCTCGGGGACAACCGGAAAACCGAAAGGCACGGTCCACTCTCACGCCGGCGCCCTGATCCAGGTCGCCAAGGAGATCGGCTATCACTTTGACCTGAAGACCAGTGATCGCTTCTTTTGGCTCACCGATATCGGGTGGATGATGGGACCGTGGATGATCATCGGGTGTCTGTTTCACGGCGGAACCGTGGTGCTGTACGAAGGGGCGCCGGACTACCCGACAGCGGACCGCTTGTGGCAGCTCGTGGCGCGTCATCATATTACGATCTTCGGTATCTCTCCTACGGCGATTCGCATGTTGATGCGGGAGGGTGTCGACCGGATCACGCGCGGTGCCCTCTCGTCGCTGCGCATACTGGGCTCTACGGGCGAGCCGTGGGATCCTGAGTCGTGGTGGTGGTACTTCGAGCAGATCGGCCAACGCCGCTGCCCGGTCGTCAATATCTCCGGCGGCACCGACATCATCGGGTGCTTCCTCGCGCCGCTGATCATCAAGGAGCTGAAACCCTGTTCTCTCCAGGGGCCTGGGCTCGGCATGGCGGTGGAGGTCTGGAACGAGGCGGGGCAGCCCGTCCGAGAGGAGGTGGGGTATCTGGTCGCCACCAGGCCGGCCCCCTCCATGACCCGCGGGTTCTGGAAGGACCCCGACCGGTACCTCGACGCCTACTGGTCCCGCTGGCCGGGCGTCTGGAACCACGGCGACTGGGCGTATATCGATGCGGATGGCCACTGGTTCCTCCACGGCCGGGCCGATGACACTATCAAAGTCGCGGGACGGCGGATCGGTCCTGCCGAGATCGAAGGGGCGCTCATGGAACATCCTGCGGTCTCCGAGGCCGCTGCTATAGGGGTCCCGGACCCTATCAAAGGGGAGGCCATCGTCTGCTTCGCCGTGCTTGGCCGGCAGTATGCCCCATCGATCGAGCTCAGCGAAGAACTGAAGCGCGTCGTGGTCTCCCTCCTTGGGAAGGGTGACCGCCCGGAGCAGGTCCTGTTCGTCACAGACCTTCCGAAGACTCGGAGCGCGAAGATCATACGCCGTCTCATTCGTGCCAGATACCTGGGAGCCGCCGATCTCGGCGACCTCTCCTCGTGCCAGAATCCGGAGGCGATCGGGGCGATCCCGAGTCGAGGCCGAACCTAGCCCTCTTTCAACGGAGTTACAGCCGATGTCTCTTCCTGTTGTCACGATCGTGGGTCGACCCAATGTGGGGAAATCGACCTTATTCAACCGGCTGGTCGGCGGGAGACGGGCGATTGTACACGATCAGCCCGGCGTCACCAGGGACCGGCTCTACGCGACCGTCGAGTGGACGGGCCGCGCGTTTACCCTCGGCGATACCGGGGGGTTGGAGCCGGGCGCCGAAAGCGGTATGGCGGCTCAGGTGCTCGCGCAGGTCGAGCAGGCGGTCCATGAGGCCGCCCTCGTCATCTTCGTCGTTGACGCCCGCGAGGGGCTGACCCCCCTGGATGAGGAGATTGCCCGGCTGCTTCGGCGCCATGTGCAGGCTCGTATCGTCGTGGCGCCGAATAAGGTCGATCGGCCGTCGCATGAGGCGCTGGCGTCTGAATTCTTTCGTATAGGATTCGACCAGGTCTGCCCGGTTTCGGCCGAGCACGGCCTGGGTGTCGCAGAGCTCTGCGACGTCATTGTTGGGGCGCTACCGGCGGCCGAGGTTGTGCCCGAGCAGAAGGCCATCCGCGTGACGGTGGTCGGTCGCCCGAATGTCGGCAAGTCATCACTGGTTAATCGACTGCTGGGGCAGGAGCGGGTGATTGTGAGCGAGCAGCCGGGCACGACGCGGGATGCGATCGATACCCCGTTTACCTATAACGATACCCCGTATATCCTGATCGACACCGCAGGGCTCAGACAGCGCAGCAAGGTCCAACAGCCGTTGGAACGGTTCAGCGTGGTGCGGGCGCTGAAGGCGATTGAACGAAGCGATGTTGCCCTGATCCTGGTGGACGCGAAAGACGGGATCACGGAGCAGGATGCCAAGATCGCCGCCTGCGTCCAGGACGCCGGTAGCGGCGCCATCGTGGTGGCGAACAAGTGGGACCTGATGCCGTCCGGCGCCGACGCGAGGCAACAGTTTACCCTGGAGGCCCGCGATCAACTGCGCCACCTGGACTACGCCCCCATCGCGTTCGTCTCGGCGCTCACCGGCTATCAGGTGTCTACGCTGTTCCCTCTGCTGCAGACGGTCGCACAGGCGCGCGCGCATCGGATCCCGACCCCCGAGCTGAACGACCTCATCGGCGACGCAGTCCGCAACTACCCCCCACCTTCCTATGGCAAGCGCCCCGTCCGATTTAACTATGCCACTCAGGCCATCAAGCCGCCCCCCACCTTCCTGCTCTTCGTGAGCAATCCGCGCGGTGTACGGGTTCCCTACCGCCGCTATCTGGTCAACCAACTCAGAGCCGCGTACGGCTTCGTCGGCACCCCCATCCGCCTGGTCCTGAAGGGCAAGTCCGCCTAGCCCGCCGGCTGAGGAAGACCTTGACAAGGCCTTGGAACAGCAGGACAATCGCCTTGTTGGTTTTGGGTGCAGGGAAGGAGTCAGGCGAATTGCGGCCCAGGGCGTTGAATGCACGCCAGCAGTCGCTCCAACCTGGATGCGCCGGGTGATCCGATAAAGAAACGTGTGGCAACCTTCTATTAGGGTGGGACGATGGAACATATGATCATTTCGGAACCCACAGGATTCAGTCAACTCTCGAAAGCGGAGCAGATTCGTTATCTACAGGCTCTCTGGGACCGCATCGCCGAGAGGCCGGACGAGATTCCAGTTCCGGAGAGTCACATTCGGCTCGCAGAACAACGGCTGGCCGAGTACCGCCGCGATCCAAGCCGAGGCCGACCAGCCCATGACGTGTTCGATCGCTTACAGAAGAAGGATCGGTGACCGAGTATCGGCTGGTTGCGGAGCCAGAGCTCGATCTCGATATTGCGGCGGCGTTCGATTGGTACGAGGAGGAGCACGCTGGGCTCGGCTATGAGTTTTTGGGTGAACTGCGTGCGACCTACAACCGAATCGCCGATGGGCCGCTGAAATACCAGCACCTGAGGTCAGGAATCCGCCGGGCTCTGGTACGCCGCTTTCCGTACGGCGTGTACTTCGCTGTCGAGGATGACGTGATCGTTGTCCTGGCCGTACTTCACGTGAGTCGCGATCCGGCGGAGTGGCAACGACGGAGGGGCTAAGTACGGCAAGCGCTCCGTCCGGTTTCACTACGCCACATAGGCCGCCGCTCTTCCCCCAACCTTCCTGCTCTTCGTGAGTAACCCGCGCGCAGTACGGGTTCCCTACCGCCGCTATCTGGTCAACCAACTCCGTGCCGCCTACGGCTTTATCGGCACACCGATCCGGCTGGTCTTGAAGGGCAAGTCCACCTAGGGCGCCGACTCAGGAAGACCTCTTGACAAGTCTTTAGAATGGCGGGAAAATCACGACACTTCTTGGATATTGTACGAGCCCGGAGGTAGAGCAGTGCCGTTGCAATTAGGTAGTCACGCGTACCAGGACTTCTCGCTTTTATGAGAACCGATGTCATGGCAAAATAATCACAGTGCCGGCACTACTGAGGGTTCGCGGGTATCGATTTTTCTTCTTCAGCATGGAGGGGCGCGAGCCTTCACATATTCATGTGGCTCAAGCCGGACGTTATGCCAAATTCTGGCTTGAGCCCGTGGCGCTGGCAGAGGTACAGGGCTTCCGAAGTCACGAACTCACTGACATTCGACGGATAGTCCTTCGGAACAGACAGTTTTTCCTGGAGAGATGGCATGCGTACTTCGGTAGAGAAGGGTCAGGTCTTGGCGGCTGATGTATCCTGCACGACCCATGAGCTGAGTGTGGCCTTGGTCGATGGTCGAACCATCTCCGTTCCCCTCGCGTGGTTTCCACGGCTTCTCGATGCGACCTCGAAGCAGAGGGCCGAGTGGGAGCTGATCGGCGGAGGCATCGGCATTCACTGGGACGCCATCGACGAAGACATTTCGGTGGCGAGCCTACTACACCCCGAAAACTTTATGAGTCTGCCCCACCAGCGCATACAACCGGCTCGGGAGAGGTCCAGCGCTCAGACTGAGCGGCGACGGGCGCGCATCTAATCCCGGTTGCAAGTCGGTCCCCATGACCGCATCTGCTAACCCGTCCGGTATCACTGCGTCACACAGGCCGCCGCTCTTCCCTCCACCTTTCTACTCTTCGTGAGCAACCCGCGCGGTGTGCCGGTCGCCTACCGGCGCTACTTGGTCAACCAACTCCGTGCCGCCTACGGCTTTATCGGCACACCGATCCGGCTGGTCTTGAAGGGCAAGTCGGGATAGGCGTACGTAGTCCGCCTCCGCATGCGATGTGATGCACTGCAGCAGTATCTGTCAGCTCCTCAACAGCCTATTGAAGCCCCGAATCTGAGACCGGATACCGGTCGCGTCGATCTCCCACTCTCTTGACAACTGTATATATCTGACGTATATGTGAGGCATGACAGATCCCCTTGACAGACTCCTCGGGTGTACGGGGTTCCAGTGGGATGAAAGGAACGCCGACAAAAACTGGATCAAGCATAACGTCAGTCGGGCCGAGTGCGAAGAGGTGTTCTTCAATGAGTCCCTGCTGATCGCCTCCGATATCAAGCACTCTGGCGCGGAGTCCGGGTTCTATGCGCTTGGTCAGACCGATGAAGGACGGCTCCTGTTCGTCGTATTCACTCTCTGCGAAAAGCTGATCCGGATAATCTCATCTCGTGATATGAGCAAACGAGAAGAGAAGGAGTATGAACGTGCCAAAACTCAAGAAGCAGACGCATAAGATACCGACGTTTGAACGCGAAGATCAGGCGCGAAAGTTCTGGGCCACACATGACTCAACAGAGTTCGTCGATTGGCGGCAAGCCGGCCGGGTGAAGCTCCCTCACCTGCGACCAACAACCCGGACCATTTCAATTCGGTTGCCGGAGTCGATGATTGAACGCCTCAAGGTGCTGGCGAACAAGCGAGACGTTCCGTATCAGTCACTGCTGAAGATGTTCGTGGCAGACAAGGTGGAAGAAGCGCTGCGTTCGGCGCGGTAGGAATACGGGCGCTGTATCCAGGAAATGATTTCGACGGAGGATTGGGAGGCGCATCATGACCCGTGTTCTCGAGAACAAGCGCCAAGCGATAGCTGAAGTCTGCCGGCGTCATGGTGTGGCCCGGCTGGACGCATTCGGCTCCGCTTTGCGTGATGACTTCAGACCGGGCGAGAGCGATGTGGACCTGCTGGTCGAGTTCGGGCCGATGGCACCATACGCCCGCGTCGACGCCTACTTCGGTCTGCTCGAAGAACTCAGGGCCTTACTCGGGTTGGAGGTCGACCTCGTCATGGCGGGGGCCGTCAAGAACCCGTACATCGCCCGCGATATCGATCGTACGAAGCGGATGCTCTATGCCGCGTGACGCACGCGCCTACTTGGCCGACATCATCGAGTCCTGCGACGCGATCACCGTCGCGGTTCGAGGGCTCGATCTCTCCGGATATGAAGACACTCGCCTGGTCCGCTCATCGGTCGAGCGCGAGTTTATCATCATCGGAGAGGCTGTCGCAGCGCTCGCCCGGATCGCGCCGAAGACCTTCGATGTGATCACGCGAGCACGCAGGATCGTGGACTTCCGTAATCATCTGACCCATGAGTACCCGACGGTGGACAACGCTCTCGTGTGGGCGATTGTCGAGCACGATGTACCGGTGCTTCGCCGCGAGTGCGCCGTGCTCATTCAGCGCGTCGCGCCGGAGGACAAGCTAGGCTAAACACGATCTCCACCTGACGGCGCTGTACGCCGGACCCTATCTGCATAAGTTTGTCACCACAAACGAAGAGGGGCGCCCATGATGGCGAGAATAGTGAAGTTCGGCCTAACCCGGGTTTGAACCTGATGCGGAGTAGCGTAGTGATACGAGCTGAGAGTGTGCAGGCCGCGCAGGTTAAACCCAAAGCCGTTAGGGGGTGCAACAGGTCTAGCCTTCGGCCAGGTCTGTTGCCTGCTGAACTGCATAGCTGTTAGATGGCACATATCAACAGACAGAAGCTGGGCGAATAGCATGGCGATGACCCTTCAAGAACTCAAGTCCCACCTCTGGAACTGCGCGGAGATTCTGCGTGGCAGCGCCGTGGACCGCACCGACTGGAAGGCATATATCCTGCCGCTGCTGTTCTTCAAGCGCATTTGCGATGTGTGGGATGAGGAGACGGCCGATGCCGCCAAGTTATTCGGCGATGTGGACCCCGTCGATTTTCCCGAGGTCCACCGTTTTAACGTGCCGGAAGGATGCCACTGGCGGGACGTTCGCGAGACACCCGCCAACATCGGCGCGGCGCTCTCCCATGCCATGCGTGAGATTGAACGGGCAAATCCCGACACCCTCTACCGTGTATTCGGCGCCGCCGACTGGGGCAACCGCGAGATGCTGACGGATGGGATTCTCAAGGACTTAATCGAGGGGCTATCTGAGGTCTCGTTGGGCAACTCGGCGGTGAGTTCCGATATCCTTGGGGATGCCTATGAGTACCTGATCGGCAAGTTCGCCGACATCACCAAGCGCAAGAAGGCCGGCGAGTTCTACACGCCGCGTAGCGTAGTCCGGATGATGGTGAATATCCTGGACCCGAAACCGGGCGACAGTATCTACGACCCGGCTTGCGGAACCGGTGGCATGTTGCTCGGGGCCATTGAACATGTGAAGCAGGCCGGTGGCGACCCGCGCACGTTCTTCGGCAAGATCCATGGTCAGGAGAAGAATCTCACGACCGCCGCGATCGCCCGTATGAACCTGGTGCTGCATGGCATCGAAGACTTTAAGATCGTGCGCGAAGACACCCTC
The DNA here is from genome assembly GCA_902196205.1 of Candidatus Methylomirabilis lanthanidiphila. Taxonomy (NCBI): domain Bacteria; phylum Methylomirabilota (SeqCode); class Methylomirabilia (SeqCode); order Methylomirabilales (SeqCode); family Methylomirabilaceae (SeqCode); genus Methylomirabilis (SeqCode); species Candidatus Methylomirabilis lanthanidiphila. The sequence goes on from CABIKM010000003.1 coordinate 61,346, forward strand.
CGTAATCCCGCGTTCACCGACTCCAGCACCGGCGGTCTGGCCACCTTCGACTGTGTGATCGCAAATCCTCCCTTCTCCCTCAAGGAATGGGGCCGGGAGATATGGGAGTCTGATCCCTGGGGCCGCGCCGCCTTCGGGCTGCCGCCTGACAGTTACGGCGACTACGCCTGGGTGCAGCACATGGTGGCATCTATGGCCCAGCGTACCGGACGTATGGCCGTGGTCCTGCCGCAAGGCGCCCTCTTCCGCAAAGGGGCTGAGGGCACAATCCGGCGGCAACTGTTGGAGGGGGACCTTATCGAGGCCGTGATCGGCCTCGCGCCGAACATCTTCTATGGGACCGGGCTCGCGCCCGCCATCATGGTTCTGCGGCGGGCGAAGCCGTCTGCGCGCAAGGAGAAGGTCCTGATCGTGGACGCCTCCAGCCTCCTGCGCAAGGGCCGCGCCCAGAACTACCTGGACCCCGAGCACGCCCGGCAGATCGTCGCGTGGGTGTGTGCTTTCAAGGACGTCGAGGACCGGGCCAAGGTCGTCAGTGTGAGGGAGATCGAGGCCGAGGACTGGACGCTCAACATCTCGCGCTATGTCCTGCCGCCGGTCGGCGAGGATATCCCCCCGCTGCCGGAGGCCGTCGCTGCGTTCAAGGACGTGCTCGTCGAGGCCCGTGCCTCGGAGGATCGTCTGCGGGAAGTGCTGACCGAAGGAGGGTGGCTGACATGAACAAGGCCGCTGAACACCTGAGTCAGCAGGAACTCGAATCCTACCTGTGGGGTGCGGCGAAACTGCTTCGGGGGTTGGTGGATGCCGGGGATTACAAGCAGTACATCTTCCCGCTGCTCTTCTTCAAGCGGCTCTCGGATGTGTGGGACGAGGAATACGCAACCGCGCTGGCCGAGACCAAGGACAAGACCTATGCCCGTCCCACCGCCGACGACCGGTTTGCCATCCCTGACGGCGCGCATTGGTCGGATGTGCGCACGGCCTCCCGCGACGTAGGCCGGGCGCTGCTGAACGCCTTCCGGGCCATCGAGGCCGCCAACCCCAAGCGCCTCACCGGCGTCTTCGGCAACGCCTCCTGGACCGACAAGGCGCAGATGCCGGACGCGACACTCAAGAACCTGATCGAGCACTTCTCGCGGCATTCGCTGAGCCTGACCGCGGTCCCCGAGGACGAACTGGGCAACGCCTACGAATACCTCATCAAGCAGTTTGCCGACGACAGCGGGCATACTGCGCAGGAGTTCTACACCAACCGCACGCTCGTCCACCTGATGACCCAGATGCTTGAACCCGAGGCGGGGGAGACCATCTACGACCCCACCGTCGGCACCGGCGGCATGCTTATTTCCGCCTTGGCGGAGGTCAAGCGCCGGGGCGGCGACGCCCGAACGCTCGGTCTGTATGGCCAGGAAGTGATCCACATTACCGCGGCCATTGCCCGGATGAATCTGGTCCTGCACGGCGTCGAGGACTTTCAGATCGTCGCCGGCAACACGCTCAGCAACCCGGCCTTCATCGAGCGCGACCGCCTGCGCACTTTCGACGTGGTCCTGGCTAATCCGCCGTACTCGATCAAGAAATGGAATCGCGAGGCGTGGTCGAGCGATCCGTGGGGCCGTAACGTCCTCGGCACGCCGCCCCAGGGCCGGGCCGACTATGCCTTCTTCCAGCACATTCTCAAGAGCCTCGACCAGAAGACCGGTCGCTGCGCCATCCTCTTCCCGCACGGCGTACTGTTTCGCAATGAGGAAGCCGAGATGCGGCGCAAGCTGGTCAAACTGGACCTGCTCGAATGTGTGCTGGGGCTGGGGCCGAACCTGTTCTACAACTCCCCCATGGAAGCCTGCGTGGTCATCTGCCGAACCCGTAAGCCGCCGGCCCGCAAGGGCAAGGTGCTGTTCATTGACGCCGTGCATGAGGTGGCACGGGAGCGGGCGCAGAGCTTTCTTAAGCCGGAGCATCAGGCGCGTATCCTCGCGGCATACCAAGCCTTCGCCGACGACCCCGGCTTCGCCAAAGTGGCGACGACGGAAGAGATTATGGAAAAGGACGGCAACCTTTCCATTCCGCGCTACGTCCGCCCCACTGGAAACGGCAACGGTAATGGCGGCGGAGACGGACAGACTGTGAAGAAGGCATGGACGGCGTTCGAGGCCAACGGGCGGGAGTTCTGGGAGCAGATGGACGCATTGGTAGATATGGTCGACGGCGTCGTCGCCGGGGAGGCGGACGATGCCTGAGAAGCTTAAGAAGGGATGGTGCGCCTGGCGCTTCGATCAGATGGCGATCATGGTGAATGACCGCATTGACAACCCAGCCGAGGCGGATGTCGAGCACTACATAGGGCTTGAACATCTCGATTCCGATTCGCTGACCATACGCCGATGGGGCACCCCGTCGGACGTGGAAGCGGCGAAACTGCGATTCCGTAAGGGTGACATCATCTTCGGGCGGCGGCGTGTCTATCAACGGAAGTTGGCGGTTGCGCAGTTCGACGGCATCTGTTCGGCGCATGCGATGGTGCTTCGGGCCAAGCCGGAAGTTGCATTGCCAGAGTTCCTACCGTTCTTTATGCAAAGCGACCTATTCATGGAGCGGGCTAAGCAGATTTCGGTTGGATCGCTCTCGCCGACGATCAACTGGAAGACACTCGCCCAGGAAGAGTTCGCCCTGCCGCCGATGGAGGAGCAGCGGCAGATTGCGGAGGCGCTGGGGGCTTCAGACACCTGCGGCCAGGCCGTGAGCCGGGTCATAGACCATCTCAGAGCCGTTCGACGAGCCGCGATAGACTGCCTGACTGGGCTCGCAGACTGGCCGAGGACGACTATTGGGGACTTCTGCCAGATGCAGAACGGAAGGCCCTTTCCGGGGAAAGCATATGGTGAGGATGGGATCAGACTCCTTCGGCCGGGCAACCTCGGCCAATCGGGGTTCCTCGCTTGGGATCCTTCGAAAACGACCTGGCTTCCGAAGATGTGGGAGGAAGAGGCTAGAGAGTTTGTGGTAGATGCAGGCGATGTTGTGATGAACCTTACAGCACAGTCGCTTGAGGACGGTTTCATGGGTCGCGTCTGTCTCGCCCGAGAAGGGGATAGAAGTCTGTTGAATCAGCGCATCGGCAGATTCCGCAATTGGAGTCCGGATGTTCTGCCAGAGTACGTCTTTCGTGTTTTCCAGACGTCGCGGTTTCAGCGCCACGCAATCGAAATGTGCGAAGGCTCCAAGGTGAAACACATCTTCTGGCCCCATATCTCGCGATATGAACTGGTCCTGCCGCCCCTCCACGAGCAGGAGCGGGCGGTCGGCAGACTTCGGGCAGTTGATGCTCTGCTTGATCAAGCAATTGAGCGAAGAGTATTGAGTGGCGGACTGCATCGCCAGATGATGGCGACGATGTTGCAGGTTGCCGGCGAGGCCACCGGACGGGAACCTATTGAAGGGACACGCAAATGACCTTCACCGAATCCAATACCGTCGAAGCCTACATCCGCGACCGGCTGGCCGGTCCTGTGAGGAGCACACGCGCCGACGTGGTCCGGGAGCCCGGCGCGGCCTATGGCACCTCCGGCATCGGCTGGCGCTATGCGCCGCCGGCCGACGTGCCGCGCCAGCCGCAGGATGTGCTGGTCGAATCGTGGTTGCGCGAAGCGCTGATCCGGTTAAATCCGGAAATCGCGGCCCTGCCCGACCGGGCGGACGATGTGCTCTATAAACTGCGCGCTATCATCATGGGCGTGCGCAGCGACGGGTTGGTCAAGGCCAACGAGGAGTTTGCCGCCTGGCTCACCGGCGAGCGGTCCATGCCGTTTGGCAGGAATGGGGAGCATGTCACCATCCGCCTGCTCGATCATGTCAATCCGGCGCGGAACGAATGCGTCGTCACCACGCAGTACACCTTTCGGGCCGGGGCTACGGAGAAACGCGCCGACCTGGTACTGCTGGTCAACGGCATTCCGCTGGTGGTCATCGAGGCTAAAACGCCGGTACGGGCGAGCCAGAGCTGGCTGGACGGGGCGATCCAGATTCACGACGACTACGAACGCAACGTGTCGGAACTGTTCGTGCCGAACCTGCTTTCCGTCGCCACCGATGGCAAGGAGTTCCGCTACGGGTCCATCGGTCTGTCGGTGGAGTTGTGGGGACCATGGCGCATCGAGTCGGATGTCGTCACGCCGGCGCTGCAGGCGGTTGCCAAGGGGGTGGATTCCCTGCTGCGGCCGCACGTCCTGCTCGACCTGCTGTCCAACTTCACCTGCTACGCCACGGATAAGAAGAAGCGCCGCATCAAGATCGTCGCCCGCTACCAGCAATACGACGGCGTGAACAAGATCGTCGAGCGCGTCGTGGCCGGGCATCCCAAGAAAGGCCTGATTTGGCATTTTCAGGGTTCTGGCAAGTCGCTGCTGATGCTCTTTGCGGCCCGCAAACTGCGGTTGCATCCGGCGCTCAAAAACCCTACGGTGATCATCGTGGTGGATCGCATTGACCTTGACACGCAGATTTCCAGCACCTTCTACGCCGCCGATACGCCCAATCTCGTCAAGGCTGAGAGCCGGGCGGAACTCCAGCGGCTCTTGGGACAGGATGTGCGCAAGATCATCATCACCACGATCTTCAAATTCGGCGAGGCGGACGGCGTCCTCAACGACCGGAGCAACATCATTGCCATGGTGGACGAGGCGCACCGCACGCAGGAGGGCGACCTCGGGCGCAAAATGCGCGAGGCGCTGCCCAATGCGTTCCTGTTCGGGCTGACCGGCACGCCGATCAATCGGGCGGACCGGAACACCTTCTACGCCTTCGGGGCGGACGAGGACCAGGCGGGCTACATGAGCCGATACGGCTTCGAGGAATCCATCCGAGACGGGGCCACGAAGCCTCTGCATTTCGAGCCGCGCCTACTGGAGCTGCACATTGACAAGGACGCGATTGACCAGGCGTTCAAGGAACTGACCGGCGGCCTGAGCGACCTCGACCGGGACCAGCTTGCCAAGACCGCGGCGAAGATGGTTGTACTGGTGAAGTCGCCGGAGCGGATCCAGAAGATTTGCGCGGACATCGCCCGTCACTTCCAGGACAAGGTCGCGCCGGGCGGATTTGGAGCGCAGGTGGTCACCTTCGACCGAGAAAGCTGTGTTCTCTACAAAAAGGCACTCGACGAGTACCTGTCGCCGGAGATGTCGGACATAGTGATGACGGTCAACAGTGGGGAGTCCGAATACGCGCCCTATAACCGGGACCGGGACGCGGAGGAAAAACTGCTCGACCGCTTCCGCGATCCGGCCGACCCCCTGAAAATCCTGATCGTGACCTCGAAGCTGCTAACCGGGTTCGACGCACCGATTCTGCAGGCGATGTACCTCGATAAGCCGCTGCGCGACCATACCCTGCTTCAGGCCATCTGCCGCACCAACCGGCCCTACGGCGAGAGCAAGACGCACGGGCTGATCGTGGATTATCTGGGCGTGTTCGACGACGTGGCCCAGGCGATCCAGTTCGACGAGGGGGGCATCACCCGCGTCGTCGCCAACATTAACGAACTCAAGGCCAAGCTGCCCGAAGCGATGCAGAAATGCCTGGCGTATTTCGCCGGAGTGGACCGCACGGTAACGGGCTACGAAGGGTTGATCGCCGCGCAGAACTGTTTGCCGAACAACGACACCCGTGACCGGTTTGCGGCGGACTACAGCTACCTGAGCCGCTTATGGGAGGCGATCTCGCCCGATCCGGTCCTGAGCCCATACGAGTCCGACTACCGGTGGTTGTCGCAGGTATACGACTCGGTGAAGCCGTCGTCCGGCAGCGGGCGGCTGCTCTGGCACGCGCTGGGCGCCAAGACCATCGAACTCATCCACCAGCACGTTCACATAGACACGATCCGCGACGACCTGGAGACGCTCGTGTTGGACGCCGACCTGCTCGAAGCGGTCCTGGGGGTCCCCGACCCGAACAAGAAGGCCAAGGAAATCGAGATCAAGGTGTCGCGCTGGCTCCATAAGCGACTGCACGATCCGCGGTTCAAGGCGCTTGGCGAACGGCTGGAGGATCTCAAAGAGCGCCACGAGCGGGGCCTGCTGACCAGCGTGGAGTTCCTGAAAGAACTGCTCAACCTGGCCCGTGATGTCGTCACGGCCGAGCGCGCCCAGCCGCCGGTCGAGCGCGAGGCCCAGGGCAAAGCCGCGCTGACCGCGCTATTCGAGGAAGCGAGGAACCCGGAGACGCCTATCATCGTCGAGCGCGTCGTGAACGACATCGACGAGATCGTGCGCTACGTCCGGTTCGACGGGTGGCAGAACACGCACGCCGGCGAACGGGAGGTCAAGCTGGCCCTACGCAAGACCCTCTTCAAGTATCGCCTGCATCAGGACCAGGAGCTGTTCGACCGAGCCTATGGGTATATCCGGCAGTACTACTGACAGACGCATAGAAATAGGGGGAGACCATCCAACAATCGGGTTCACGCGACGGTACACCCGCCGTGCGTGACCCGTGTCGTTGGGCAGACAAAGGCTCCGCATTGGGGCGGATATCACGTTGTTCGTAGGGGATAGGACGGCCCGATGACGCTCAGCCAGCTTGCAAGCCGACGGAACCTCGAGCTGGCGTGGAGGCGAATCACCACCGGCGGCAACTATCAGTACAAGCAACTGTATCGCAGCCTGTACTACGCCTACGAGGTCGCGCTCGACGCCAACCTGCGGGACCTTCGGCAGCGGCTGCTGGGCGGTGCCTTCGAGGCTCGCCACCCGGAGCGGATATATGTGCCCAAGGCGTCGGGCCTCCATCGACCTCTCGCGCTGCTGAACATCGAGGACCAGATCGTCCTGCAGGCGTTCGCGAATCTGGCCGCGAAGCGGATGCAGCGTCGTCGCGCTCCACTTCAGTCTAAGGTCGTTTTCAGCAACATCCTCGAGAAGCCAGACAGCATCTTCTTCTTCCGTCGTTGGCAAGATACCTACGGTGCGTTCCAGAGGCGGATCCGGAAGCACTACGCAGGCGGCATGCGATGGGTGGGCGATTTTGATCTCGCCGCGTTCTACGACACGATTTCCCACGAGCTCCTGCTGAGGACGATCTACCCGCGAACAACCAACGGTGACCCCGACTGGATCGGCCAGTGTTTGCGGACATGGAGCTCCGACCGCGCGGTGTCCGGACATGGCCACGGTCTGCCGCAGGGACCACTTGCCTCCGACTTCCTTGCCGAGTGCTTCCTGCTCCCCATCGACCTCGCGCTCCGGAAGCGGCGAGGCTACATACGGTACGTCGACGACATCCGCCTCTTCGGCGCCACCGAGAACGACGTTCGAGCGGACCTCATCGAGATCGAGCGCCATTGTCGCGAGCGCGGACTCATCCCGCAGACGGGCAAGTTCGCCATCAAGCGCGCCCAGAGCGTCCAGGATGCGATGGGAATGCTCCCCAGCATTTCGGACCCGCAGCACGAGGCTGGTACGGAGAAGATCGACAAGAAGGATGCCCGGCGGGCGTTCCTGTCCGCGATCAGCGGCAAGCCGTACAGGGTCACCGATAAAACGCGATTGCGCTACATCCTTTACCGTGCCGAGCCCGATAGCGATCTTCTCAGGCTGGTGCTACGCCTCATTCCGCACCATCCGGAGCACGCCGACGCGTTCTTCGCCTACCTCGGCCGCTTCAACTACAGGAAGCCGATCGAGCGGCTCTGCCTTACCCTCGTCGAGCAGAACCCGTACCCCTACGTTCGAGGCGAGGCGTGGCATGTGCTGGCTAGGTACAGCAGGGAGGCGCGCTCCATGACTGCCGGCGATCCGAGAGCGCTGACCACCAGAGCCATCAGCATCGCAAAGCAGCGGACACAGGAGAACTTCGTCGAGCGGTGGGGTGCTTGTCACTTCCTGTGCGTGTCGGAGGCGTTGACATCGTCTCGGCACAGCAGGTTCCTCAAGTATCAAGCGCCGCTGCTCCAGTCGCTCTTGGCCCCTGTACTTCCCGATGCTGCGTTCGGGAAGGGCGAAGTAGTCGAGTCCTATCTCGAACGAACGACGCCGGAGCCTGGGCTTTCGGTGTGCTCGGCACTGCACCAGCGCGGGCTGACACCCACGACCTTCGGGCTCAAGGTGAACCAGCTGCCGTCCCAGGTTGGCAACACGCTTCGGGAACTGGGGGTCGTGTCCGCGCCGGGGTCCAAGATCGATCCGATCGCCGAGATTCTCAATGCCCGGTACGCGGTGCCCCGTGGCAAGTCCTGGCACCAGTTGCTCAGGGCGGAGTACGTGCATGCGCTCGGCCTCCTGAAGCAGGCCGAAGCTGCATTCGCCGGGGGCCGCTCGTTCTGGCTTGCTTGTCAGAACTCGTTCAACCAGACGGTTTTCTTGGCCCTGCAGCGGCACCTTGCGGCGACGGGTCACCAGGCGGCGTGCACCATCGTCGACAAGAAGGGGCAACTGGTGGACTTCGGGGTCACGCTGGACGCCAACGGACCGTTCTCGAAGAACTGCCCGACCATCGGCGATTGCTTCGGGGATATGAACACGCGCCGCAACTACCTTCCAATGTCGCACCCGTACGAGAAGAAGACGGCGGCGCAGGCCCGTTACCTCAAGGCGCAGGAAAGAAACCGGTTCGTCGCAAAACTGCAAACCGCGTACGCCGACCTGGTAGCGCTCATGCCGTGAGAGGGTCAGTGTTGGGCAATGGAATCCGACAGGTAGTGGTGATCGCGGAGCCTCATCCGCTAGAATAGGCGTGCTGCCCAACAACAGCATCAGCGGAGGCGCTGCGCGCCGCCGCTGACCCGCAGCCCCGTTAGGGTAGGCCAGCGGAATCCATTCGAAGAAAGGGCAGGCAAGATCGCGAACCTTAAAGGGGTCACCTCTGCTCGTGACTCGTGTTGCCGTTCGCGAACGAAGACACCGGCGCGCCGGTTGTTGAGGAGTGCGCCGCGCAGGTGCTGTTCCGGTTCACCGGCAAGCTTGAGAAGCTCACGATCGACCTGACGTAGAGGCGTTCAGCGAAGGGGCGGCACGTCCTCGAGGATCCGATGGATCGAGATCGCCCTGATCTTCCGGTCCAGACTGTACGAGCGGGACCCGGCATGAACGATCACGATTTCGTCCAGACGAAGATCCTGCAGGGCTGCCCGCATCGATCGGGTCACGGTCGGGGCTGTGGTACGCTTGAGCTCGAAGCCGAGTCGACGGTTGCCGCGAACGACGAGGAGATCGAGTTCGGCGCCGGAGTGTGTGGCCCAGAAGAAACACTCTTCCGGTTGGGCGGCGATCCGCGAAACGATGACATCGAGTGCGAAGCCTTCCCACGAGGCCCCCACCTTGGGGTGCGATTCAATCTCGCGAGCGGCCCCGAGGCCGAAGAGGGCGTGCAGTAGCCCGCTGTCACGGATGTAGACCTTGGGTGCCTTGACCTGCCGCTTGCCGATGTTCTCGTGCCAGCTCTGGAGCTGCCTCACCATGAATGTATCTGTCAGCACGTCGAGGTATCGCCGGACTGTTGTGTGTCCGACCCCGAAGGATCGGGCGAGTTCGGAGGCGTTCCAGATTTGTCCGTGGTAGTGCGCGACCATCATCCAGAACCGGCGCAACGTAGGTGCAGGCAGGCGAAGACCGAGCGACGGAATGTCTCGTTCGAGGTACGTTCGTATGAGTTCCCGGCGCCAGCGGAGGCTCTCGATCTCGGAGCGGGCGAGATACGAACGGGGGAATCCGCCCCTTCGCCACAGGCGTGGCCATTCCTGAGGTCCGACCTCATCGAGCACGAAACCGCCCAGCTCATGGTAGGCGATGCGACCGGCCAAGGTTTCGGACGTCTGGCGCAGGAGTTCGGGGGACGCGCTGCCTAGAACGAGGAAGCGGCGAGCCGCGCGCGGCTCATCGACGAGGACGCGCAGGCTGGCAAACAGCTCGGGCCGCCTGTGTATCTCGTCCATCACGACAAGGCCTTTCAGGGGCCGCAGGGCGAGGAGTGGGTCCGCAAGGAGGGCGAGGTCCTCGGGACTCTCAAGATCGAAGAACGTGGCGCGACCGCCGCGACGGTCGACGAACTGGCGGGCGAGGGTGGTCTTACCGATTTGGCGTGGACCGAGGATCGCCACAACTGGGAACTGGCGCAACAGGGCCGTGAGCGCATGCAGGTGGTGGGTCCGCTCGATCATGCCCGGATAGTACCATGAAATCTGATCGTCTATCAAACAGATTTCATGGTAAAGAGATCTCCTCCGACGCTAGGCCCGGACGGGGATGATCAGGGGTCACATCTACTACTACGCTCGACGCAGGGGAGAGATAGAGACTATGGCATATGAACACGAGGCCCATCGAAGGTTTATTCAAACAGCCTTCGACCAAGCCGTGAAGTCGTACAACGAGGGTGGGCTCCCGATTGGTGCTGTAATGGTAGAGGAGGGGGCGATTATTGCCGCCGGTCACAATCGTCGCGTTCAGGACGGCGATCCAATTGCGCACGGAGAGATGGATTGTTTTCGCAAGGCTGGTCGGCGCCCCCGCTACGACGGCATCACGCTTTACACGACGCTTAGTCCGTGCATGATGTGCTCAGGCACAGTGCTCCAGTTTGGGATCAAGAGCGTGGTCGTTGGCGAAGATCGAAACTTTCGAGGCAATATTGACCTTCTGCGCGATCATGGCGTTGACGTTGTTCTCCTGAATGATCCCGACTGCCTCTCTCTCATGCAGCGATTCATTCGCGAACGTCCCGATCTGTGGGACGAGGACATCGCGGGGCGAACAAATGTTTAGGCTTTACGCGCAGTTCCCAGAGGAGCGAGAGCGGGAGATCGAGCGGTTAAAAAAGATGTTCGAAGGCGGTGGTCCCAGGACAGCCGGTTTCGAAGCGCAGCTCTGCCGGACAACGGAGGAGTGGCAACAGGCCAGCGAGACGTATCGGGCGAAACGCAGCGGGGTGCTCCAGCGGATCGAAAGGGCGAGGCTCTTTCAGGCAGTGAACCTCCCGCCTCCAAAAGATGAGGAAAAAGTCATGAGATCGCAGTGGGAGAAAGACGTGGAGCAGGGGTTTGCGAGCCTGGACGTGCCGGCGCCGTTCCGGACCGAGGCGCGCCGCATCGGCGCGGATGCGGCATTTGCCACCGATCCGCTAGCGGTTCGCGCTCCACCTCTTTCCTGTTCTTGCAATCCATAACTGACGTCAACCATTCTACGATGAAATACTCCAGCAGGCTGTTGAAACACTCGTGTTGCCATCATTGCGGACGAACTGAGGCAATCTCGTTTCCATAAAACACAATAAGTTATAGAATTGCTTCGTCGCACAAATCGCTCCTCACCCTGCTAGTCCCCGTCCCCTGGTAAGAGATATACTGTACCCATCATATTACCAACCCGCGCCAGACTCGGTCGGAAAACGATAACGAAGGCGCCTCAACCTCCACGCAACGCCAGTAGACACTGTGAGTCAATGAGCAGACCATCCAAACGTATCTGTTTATACACAGTAGCGTAAGAAAATTATACCAGCTTGTAGTTGACGCGGTCGCAATCGGCCGCCCCGGTATTTCATAACGCCTTGTCAACATGGAGATTGGAGGTTTCTTTCGCGGATACCTCGTTGTTGGCCCGAGGCTTGCGTACCGTTCAACGCGTTCGGTTCTCCGAGACAGTTCGATGGGTTCTATCGCATGATGGTACCGTTCCTCCTGAGGACCAGAGCAGTGGAGGGAAAGGCCATCATCCGTACGATCATTCCAAATCTTTTGATTGGAGGCATGGAGGTTTCCAATGAAGATGCCTCGAATTTTGATCGTCGAAGATAATTCACATATGCTGGCCTTCCTGAACGCCACTCTGGAACGGCACGGCTTCATCCCTGTACTCACTTCTGATTGTGAACACGCATTACGCACTATAGCCCTGGCGCCTGTCGATTTGGCGATTCTCGATTACAGACTGCCTGGACAGACCTCAGGCTTGGATTTAGCCAGGCTTATCAAACAGCGAGACGCCCGGCTTCCTATCATTCTTATTACGGCCCACAGCACAGAGAATCTGACCATCGAAACCCAGGAAGCGAGGATAGACGATTACTTCCCAAAGCCGTTGGCGATCAAAGATCTCCTGGTAAGTATTCAGCGACTCCTGGCGTCGAGAGGACTATGTACACGTCCGGCATCAGCCGGCACGGGGGGCAGCGTTCCAGGTCTGATTGATGCGCACCGGCTGGTCGGTTCCGCGGCGCCAATGCAAGAGATCAAGGCGTACATTCGCAAGGTAGCCCAGACCGACAGCAATGTCCTTATCACGGGCGAGACCGGTACAGGAAAGGAACTGGTAGCGGAGCTGATCCACAAAAACAGCAAGCGAGCGGGGAAGCCGTTCATCTGTCTCAACTGCGCCGCAATTCCGGAATCTCTGACAGAAAGTGAGCTGTTCGGCTACGAGCGCGGGGCATTTACCGGCGCCTATGCCGCGTACGAGGGGAAGCTCAAGCAGGCCGATGGAGGAACTGTCCTCCTGGATGAGATCGGCGATATGCCGTTGTCTGCTCAGGCCAAGGTGCTGAGGCTATTGGATAAGAAAACCGCCCAACGGGTGGGCGGGCGAAGAGACGTTGCGATCGATCTTCGCGTGATTGCTGCCACCAACCAGGACCTCGACGCGCTGATGGCTGCCGGCACATTTCGACGGGATCTCTACTACCGTCTCAACGTAGCGCACATCAGCTTGCCGCCCTTGAGGGCCCGGCGAAAGGACATCCCGCTCCTGCTGAGACACTTCATCTGCGAGTTCAATACGCGACGGACGAAGCAGGTACGCGGAATCGCTTCTGAGCTGGTCGAGCGGCTGCTCCAGTACGACTGGCCAGGCAACGTCCGGGAGCTCAGGAATATGATAGAGGTCTGCCTGATAGACCTAGATACACACCTGATCGATTTCACGCACATCCCGGAACAGTATCGAGTTAAATTGCCGGGTTGCGGCATCAACGAGAAAGAGGCGATCCTAAGCGCCCTCTTGTCCACGAGATGGAACAAGAGTCAGGCCGCCCAGAAGCTGCATTGGTCGCGGATGACCCTCTACCGGAAACTCACTAAGCACCACATCGTCAGCAGTCGCAGTGAAACCGAACACGACACACCGGTGCTGTCGGACACCGAAGTGTCACACCCTCTCCTCGATGTGACACCGGTGTGACAGGACGCTGTGACAGATCAAGATTGCTATTGCTTCCACGTTGCCCCTTCTCTCGACGCCAGCTAAGGCGGCGAATTTCCATACTCTCTTGATTCTTGCTTCTCCCGCCTCTCCACCGCCTCATTTCTGCAACATCTCAAAAAAGTGAAACATCCCCTTGCAACATCCTCCTGTCGCGAGGGTAAAGCTCTGAACAAGAGAAACCTCGAAAAACTCTGTCGTTATCACCAGTTAGACGGGACCCTGCCTGTCCAGCCCACGCTGGCTCAAATTTTGCTTTCCCGTAGATCAGGTCAGGTTAGTTTTCCCGAACTAGTCGTGAAGAGTGGGCTTCTCATGGTTCATGGATAGTCTTGCCTTACGAGTATATTGACAGCTCAATTCAGCAAAAGGGTAGCGGAAAGGAAATCAAGATGTCAGACGGATTTAGATTTTGGATGCATGGCGTTTTGAGCACGGGCGGAGCCTATTCCTCATGCGGTACCGCTATGCCATCTGGAACGTTCGCCGATTTTCGTGCGAGGCTCGGCAACTGGGCGGCACTATCAGTTCTCAAGGGATCAGACAATTCAACCTGTTGATCCTAGCGATGCGGAGGCGCTGGTGCGAACCCGCTTCCTTCGTCGCGTCTTTCAAGCGAGATCGTAGCTTTCTGAGGCCATGGAGTTGCCGTTTGGATTACTTCGCGCTCGTTGGTGAAGGGGAACACAGAGGGGGTATCGCTAGCGCACACTCGTAGTTACCCTCAATTCGTTTCGTAAGCTAACTGTAGGTAAGGGATAGGAGGACAACGCATGGCAGAGACACATGAGCGTCTGGGTATGGGGTGGTTGCCGGACTACCCCAGTTTTTGCGATCACACGGTCGACCTGGATGAGCTGCCCCAACGGTTGAAGGATGTGGGACAGCGCGATTCAGTGAAGGCGATGTTGAAAAAGGTGGGCGTCGCGGTCCCACTCAAGGCGCTGCCGGCTTCCGTTGATCTTCGGGCGTGGTGCTCCACCATCGAGGATCAGGGTGCCTTGGGCTCCTGCACGGCGAATGCCGGGGCGGGAATAGTCGAGTATTTTGAGCGTCGAGCCTTCGCGCGTCACCTGGATGCCTCTCGGCTGTTTCTCTATAAAGCGACCAGGAACCTGATGCATGTGACGGGTGATACGGGCGCCTTCCTCAGGACTACGATGGGGGCTCTGGTGCTGTTCGGTGTCCCGCCTGAGGAGTACTGGTCGTATACCATTGCCGATTTTGATAAGGAGCCGACGGCATTCTGCTATGCCTTTGCCCAAAACTATCAGGCGATTCAGTACTATCGGCTTGATCCAACCGGCACAAGCAAACCAACCCTGCTCACCCGGATCAAGACCAACCTGGTGGGGGGGCTGCCGTCGATGTTTGGTTTTACGGTCTATACCTCGATCTCGCAGGCGGCCGGGAGCGGCAAGATCCCATGTCCGACCCCTGGCGAGAAGGTCGCGGGTGGCCATGCCATCGTCGCCGTCGGATACGATGACGCGATGAAGATCAAGAATACGAATCCAGGCGGCGTGGCCACGACCGGGGCGCTGCTGATCCGGAACTCGTGGGGAACGGGATGGGGCGACCACGGCTACGGCTGGCTTCCGTACGATTACGTATTGAAAGGGCTGGCCGTCGATTGGTGGTCACTTCTTAAAAACGAGTGGATTGATACTGGGGCATTTAAGGTATGAACCCACAGTTGGCCTACAGGCGAGGGTAGTACCTCATGGCCGGACTTTATGTCAAATGAATCAAGAATCTGAGGAGTTCAGGGAGGGCCGATCGCTCGAAGGGCGCTACGCCAATTATTTCAAGGTCGGCTATAACGCCTTCGAATTTCTACTCGACTTCGGTCAGTTCTACCCCGAAGGTAAGGAGGCCCGATCGTATACCCGGATCATCACCAGCCCGATCTATGCGAAAGCCCTGCTCGAGACCCTCAGGGAATCGATTGATCGGTACGAACAGACCTTTGGCGCTATCCCCAAGGAAGAGGGGGCTCAACATGGTCGGTATTGATTTTTCGATCGGTCTCAACTGGAAAAGGGGATTTCCACAGAAACAAGGAGGATAAAGCATGCCGGTCGCAGTAAGCTATCCAGGTGTGTACATCGAAGAGATCCCGAGCGGGGTACGGACGATTACGGGCGTTGCCACGTCTATCACCGCATTTCTGGGCCGGGCTATCTTAGGCCCCACCAATGAACCGGTGATGATAAACAGTTTCGGCGATTTTGAACGACAGTTCGGTGGACTTGGGGTCAACTATCCGCTGAGCTACGCGGTCCGTGATTTTTACCTTAACGGCGGCAGCCAGGCGATTATTGTCAGGCTCTATAAAGATCCGGCTACGTCAGGGGATGCCAGGGCCGGCTTGACGGTGGACAATCTTAGTGTGACCGCCAAAAGCCCCGGCGCATGGGGTAAGAAACTGCGTGCAACCATAGACGTCGAAGTCCCCGATGAGATGCGAACACGTTTAGGACTAAGCGCAACCGATGCCCTGTTTAATCTTACGGTTCGACTCGGGAACGATGTTGAAACATTCCTTAATGTAACGGTTACGGACAACGCGAGACGCATCGACAGGGTGCTGAAAGCCGAATCGAGTCTGGTGGAGTGGAAGGGTAGCTGGCCCGGTACAACACCCGCGATGGCGAAGGTGGCGACGGCGCGAGACAAGCTCATGGATTTGAATGACGCATTGAATGCCACGCCGGTGGTTCCGGCGACAGTCGATGCAGCGAGAACCGCTTACGACACCGCCAAACAGGATTTGGACGATGCCGTGACGAAGGCCGAAAAGCAACTGGCCGCTGCGTTAGCGGCCACACCTCAGGTGCCAGCCACCATTGCTGCCGCCCAGACCGCGCTGCAAACTGCCGAGGACAACATGAAAGGTTCGAATGGCGGCGATCTCGATCAGGCGGCGTATGAGGGCAGCAAGAATAACAAAACCGGACTGTATGCGCTGGATAAAGCTGATCTTTTTAATCTTCTGTGCGTTCCGCCGGATAAGCGGGAGAGCGATACACTTCCCGCTGTCTATCAAACGGCCATGGCGTACTGCAAGGAACGGCGAGCCATGTTGATTGTCGATTCGGCGGCCGCGTGGAGCGCAAACAAGGATACCGCGGCAGCCGATGCCAAGAATGGGCTGCCCAGTCTCGGATTATCGGGCGAGGCGGCGCGCAATGCCGCGCTCTACTTCCCTCGCGTGCGGGAGGCTGACCCGCTCCGCGGTGGGCAAATCGATACCTTTGTGCCATGCGGCATCATCGCCGGCATCATGGCTCGCACTGATGCCGCGCGTGGCGTCTGGAAAGCGCCTGCCGGTCTGGATGCCGCCATCAACGGCATTCAGGGCTTGAACGTCGCCCTCAATGATGCCGAGAACGGTATGCTCAATCCGCTCGGCATCAATTGCATGCGCGTATTTCCCGTCAATGGGCGGGTCGTGTGGGGTGCGCGCACCTTGCGCGGTGCGGATCAACTTGCTGATGAGTATAAGTATGTGCCGGTGCGTCGCACCGCCCTCTTCATCGAAGAAAGCCTCTACCGCGGCACACAGTGGGTGGTCTTTGAGCCCAACGACGAGCCGCTGTGGGCGCAGATCCGACTGAACATCGGCGCCTTCATGCACAACCTCTTCCGCCAGGGCGCGTTCCAGGGTACGACGCCTCGCGATGCGTACTTCGTCAAGTGCGACAAAGAGACGACGACTCAGAACGACATCAACCTGGGCATTGTCAACATTGTGGTGGGCTTTGCGCCGCTCAAGCCAGCCGAGTTCGTGGTCATCAAGCTCCAGCAGATGGCCGGGCAGATCCAGGCCTAAGGAGAAAAAGATATGGCACAGTTCAGCGTCAATGCGCAGCGTTTCGATCCCTACAAGAACTTCAAGTTCCGCGTCAAATGGGACGGCAAGTACGTCGCCGGGGTCAGCAAGGTCGGCGCACTGAAGCGCACCACTGAGGTAGTGGAGCATCGCGAGGGCGGCGACCCGTCCAGCAGTCGGAAATCGCCTGGCCGGACGAAGTACGAAGCGATCACTCTGGAGCGCGGCGTGACTCACGATACCGAGTTCGAAAAATGGGCGAATAAGGTCTGGAACTACGGCTCCGGTCTGGGCGCCGAGGTGTCGTTAAAAGATTTCCGCAAGGACATCATCATCGAGATGTACAACGAGGCAGGGCAACTGGCCATTGGCTATAAGGTCTATCGCTGTTGGGTGTCGGAGTTCCAGGCGCAACCCGATCTGGACGCCAACGCGAATGCCGTCGCCATCCAGACCATCAAGTTGGAAAACGAGGGTTGGGAGCGCGACTATGAGGTGCCGGAGCCGAGTGAGCCGACCTTTACCGAACCGGCAGGGTAATGCGCTGTGCGTACACCAACGGCGGCCGAGCTGTTGAATGTGTGGGAACACGGCCTACGGCAGCGCCCGATTGATCGCGCGTTAGGGCTTTTGAGAGCTGTGTATCCGGAACAATCTACGGAAATCCTTGCCGATCTGAGCATCGGTGAGCGGGACGCTCGCCTGTTACGAGTCAGAGAACTATTCTTTGGCCCAGGTATAACCTGTACGACGTGCTGTCCCCGCTGTTCCGAGCGGCTGGAGTGGGAGTCGGACACAGCGGACCTGTTCATTCATGACGGAACCACCCCAACCGACGAGTTGCGCGTTGAAGCGGATGCCTATCGACTCACATTCAGGCTGCCGACTAGCCGCGACCTTGCGGCCCTAGACAGCGGTACGAACGGAGGCCGCGACGAGCGGAGACAGTTGCTGCTGGAGCGCTGCCTGCTTGAAGCTTCTACCTCGGAGGGTGAACTGCTGCGAATTACACAGTTACCCAACGCTGCCTTGCAAGCTATGGTGCAGGCAATAGATCAAGCCGATCCGCAGGCGCATCTCCTCATCAGTCTCACCTGTCCCGCCTGCAGCCACTGCTGGGAGGGCCTGTTCGATATTGTTTCCTTCCTCTGGGCGGAGGTGAACGCCTGGGCGGAGCGCACGTTACGGGCGGTGCATCTCCTTGCGCGAGCTTACGGGTGGCGAGAAGCAGATATTCTGGCGATGAGTCCAACTCGCCGACAAATATATCTGGAGATGGCGGGCTGATGAACGACTTTCTCGACAATCTCATTGATCGGCATATGGGCGCGACGCCGCCGATTATGCCACGCCTACCTGCGCTCTTCGAGTCGGAGGCATCCCATAGTGGACTGGATGCTGCTGTTCTTGACAACAAGGTTCCCGAGACGGAAGGAACCAATCTCCCATCCTCAGCCCCAGTTGTGAGACATGCCGCTCCCCCCACAGCAATCGAACCTGCACGGCAACAAGACGCGCGGACTCCATCGGTGTTTACCAGTGAAGAGCGCCCTTCTGCGAACGCCGTGGCGGACCAGCCGAGATTGTTCTTGTCCGCGCGAGGGACCGCCAGGATTTCTTCTCCCTCAGCAATCGAACCTGTGCAGCAACAAGATCCGCCGATCCCCCAGGTACCGACCCGCGGCGAGACATCTTCTGCTGAGGTCGTAGCCGACGAGCCCAGATTCTCCCCGACCACACGGAGGACCACCAGAATTCCTTCCGCTTCGCACAATCGTGGCGAGAAGGTGGCGGAGGAAGCGTATCAGGCACGTGAATCGCTTGTTCCAATCCTCTCCTTATCTTCCATTACCCTTCCCCTTATCGAGGACAGGATGCGTCAAGCGCACCAACAGAAGCCCATAGAGCATGCGCCACCTGATATTGAGAGGGTATCGGCAGAGCCCGTATTGATTGGAGACACTGTCAATAGGCCTCTATTTCCTCTCTCCCCCAGGGAGAGGGGGACCGACTCAACGGGTGATCCTCCAACTCGCTTGAGGAGAGATGGAAGAGGTGCTCATGGGCTCCTCAGACCGTCTATTACCGCCATCGCGCCCGCGATCGCTTCAGTAGTTGGAGCAGAGGAGCCCATGTCTCAAACGGAACCTGTCATCAACGTCACTATCGGCCGTATCGAGGTACGCGCTACGGTGGCTCCGCAGAAGGCAATGCCCAAGTCTGAAAACCGACCTCCAGTGATGGGCCTGGACGAATATTTGCGCCGTCGGTCGGGAGGGCATGACTGATGAGCAATTATCTGGCAATTGCGACGGTCACTGCGGCGTTAGGGCAAATCGTCCATGATGCCGCACAATCCGCCGTTTTTGGCAATGTCGGTTTGGATTTCGGGCGGCCGACCGTCCCAGGCGATGGTCAGGCGCAGCGTAAGGTACAGGTCTATTTGTATCTGGTAACACCCAATGCGGCGCTACGCAACAGCGATCTCCCGACCCGCGGACCCGACGGCAAACTGGTAGAGCGACCACAGGCAGCGTTGGACCTCCATTATCTTTTGGCGTTTTATGGCAGCCAACAAATACTGGAACCGGAGCGCATGTTAGGTGCTGTGGCCCGCAACCTCCATGCCCGTCCATTACTCTCACGTCAGGCGATCCAACACGCCCTCATTAACCACTCGGAGTTGGATGGCTCTAACCTGGCCGACGCCATCGAGCGGGTACGATTTACACCCGCCGCCGTCTCGCTCGACGAACTGTCAAAGCTGTGGTCGGTGTTTTTCCAAACGCCGCACGCGCTTTCGGTCGTCTACCACGCCAACGTAGTTTTGATCGAAGCGGAAGAGGGCGGCCCATCGGCATTGCCTGTATTGCGGCGCGGAGAAGAGGACCGCGGCGTAGAAACGTCGCCGGATGTCCGTTCTCCATTCCCGGTCTTGGAGAGTATTCACATCGGTGTTCTCGAAGACGTGGGGGTTGACCCTCTGCCTCGTTCCTATCCAAGCGCACAGTTGGCAAGCTATTTGATTCTCCGTGGCACCAATTTTACCGGAGATACTGTGGACGTTGAGTTCAGACATTCGCGTTTGTCCGAGCCGAATCATCCACAGTTCTTGGCGCCGCAAAAGATCCCTGTGCCTCCCGGGGACCGTACGGCCAATGAGATAAGACTCATCATTCCGAACGACGCCGACGCCCAGACGAAAGCGCGTATTGGACCCTACACCGTTTCGGTCATCGTGAGCAGTGGCGGGAAGGCACGCGTCACCAATGCGTTACCCCTGCTGCTCGCGCCGCGGATCTCCGACATTAGTCCAAACCCTGCCATCCGAGATGGAAGCGGCAACGTCACGCTGACGCTTAAAGTCAGTCCAAAGGTGCTCCCGACAGACACAGTCAGTCTCTTGCTGGTTGACAGGGAAACTCCAGCCCAGCCGCATGCCGCGGACACTGATACGTTGCAAGTTATCGTCACTCATGCACCTATAGTCACCCATGCCACCGTCAGGCTCAGAGTAAACGGTGTAGACAGTCTGCCTTTTGAACGTAAGTTTGAGCCTGGGAAGCCACCACACCTTGAGATTGCCGATAGTCAGAAGGTGACCATCGCATGAACGATCACACCCAGTGGATGCAGGCCAACGAAACGTACCTAGCGACGGCGCTGGCGTGGCTGCGGCTGCGGCTGGAAAAACTGGCCGCGCAAGAAACCAAACCGGCCCAACTCGTCGTTGAGCCTGTCACCGAGAAGCCGCGGGGCTTTTTTGCCGGTCTATTCGGCAGATCGGCGCCGCAACCCGCTCAACCGGCCGAGGTGCCCTGGACATCGCTCGTGCCTCGTGACACGGATATCGTGGAGGCCGAACAGGCGTTGACTCAGGCGGAACGGAATGAGGTGCCGCCGGCGCTGATGATCCTGGCCCATCGCCTGGAACTGTCGCACTTTGAACAACAGGTGCTGCTCTTGTGTGCGGCCATGGATCTCGACACCCGGATCCCCTCGCTTTGTGCCCGTGCCCAGGGCGACCCCCAGAGGTCGTACCCGACCTTCGCGCTGGCGCTGACCCTGTTCGACGAGCCCGTCTGGAACGCCCTCTTGCCCCAGAATCCCTTGCGCTACTGGCGTTTGATCGAGATTAACCAGCCGGGTGCGACACCCTTTACCGCCGCCGCGCTGCGGGCCGACGAACGGATCGTCAATTACCTCAAAGGGCTCAACTACCTGGACGACCGACTGGCGCCGTTGGTCGAACCTCTGTTCGGTGATGTAGGCCATGGGGAGGAGTTGCCTCGGTCGCAGGAACAGCAAGCGACCGAGTTGGTAAGTCGGTTACGCGCGTCAGCCGGTGCTGGACGCGCGCCGGTGATCGAATTGTTGGGTCGGGAATCGGAAGGCAAACGGGCAGTAGCGTGGAAAGTGGCCAGCACACTCGGACTCAATCTCTACCGCCTGTCTGCAGGACTGTTACCCGCCCAGGAGCCGGATTTCGAAACCTTTGTCCGCCTTTGGCAACGGGAGTCCTTGCTGATGCCGATCGCCCTCTATCTGGATATGGGGGAGAGCGTCGCAACAGGCGCTCATGACACGCAAGCGGCAGCGACCGCTCGGTTTCTCGGCCGCGCCCAAGGCGTCGTTTTCCTGGACGTGGAGGAGCCCCAGCGGATCCCTGACCGCCCGGTGTATTCAGTCGAGATTCAAAAGCCTACGCCCCAGGAGCAGCGATCGGCCTGGTTGCAAGCCATCGGTGAGGGTGCGGAGGACCTGTCAGGGCGATTGGCCGCCCAGTTTAACCTGAGCCGGCGAGAGATTGAACAGATCGCCGCCGCCGTCCCCGATGAGACCGAAGCGGACATCTTGGTGGAAGAGCGTCTATGGGAGGGCTGCCTCGCCGCTTCCCGTCCCAAGCTGGAGCGGTTGGCGCAGCGGATCGACGCCAAAGCCACTTGGGACGATATCGTCCTGCCGGAAGAAGAGCGCGCGCTCCTGCGCCAGATTGCCGAGCAGGTTCGGCAACGGAGCCGGGTCTATGAGGATTGGGGGTTTCGGCAGCGAATGAACCGAGGTTTGGGGATCAGCGCCCTGTTCGCCGGGGAGAGCGGTACCGGCAAGACCATGGCCGCAGAGGTCATCGCCAATGACCTGAAGTTGCACCTCTATCGCATCGATCTCTCCGCCGTGGTGAACAAATATATCGGCGAGACCGAAAAGAACCTCCGCCGCGTCTTTGACGCCGCGGAAGACAGCGGGGCGATCTTGTTCTTTGACGAAGCCGACGCCCTTTTCGGCAAGCGCAGCGAGGTGAAGGACAGTCACGACCGCTACGCTAACATCGAGATCAATTACCTCCTGCAGCGGATGGAAGCCTACCGGGGACTCGCCATTCTCGCCACCAACATGAAGAGCGCCCTGGACCAAGCGTTTATGCGACGGCTGCGTTTCATTGTGAACTTCCAGTTCCCCGGCGCAAAGGAACGCAAGCTCATCTGGCAGCATGTCTTTCCGAAGGCCGACGCGTCGCGCGGTCTCGCCGGTACGCCCGTCGAGGGGCTGAACTACGATCGACTCGCGAAGCTCAACCTGACCGGCGGCAGCATCCACAACATTGCCCTGAACGCCGCGTTCCTGGCGGCCCAAGCCGGTACACCGGTGACCATGCCGATCGTCATGGACGCGGCTCGTACCGAATTCCGCAAGCTGGAGCGACCCATCAACGAGGCGGATTTCCGCATCCTGGAAGCCGTCGGGAAGCAGATATGAATGACAATCTGGGCACAATGGCGAGAGCCTTCCTGAACCCATGGAAAGCCGCGTGTGTTGTCCCCTCTCCCTTGAATGGGAGGGCTGGGGTGAGGGTGAAATGAATATCAACCTCCACATCGAACGCTTGGTCCTGGACGGTATATCGCTTCCACCCGGTGATCGTCCCCTGCTACAGGCCGCAATGGAGGCGGAATTGACTCGCCTGCTGGCGAGTAGTGGTCTAAGTGATGAGCTCCACTCAGGTGGCGCCTTATACGGCGTACGAACCGCCGGTATTCAATTGGCAAACGACGAGAAGCCTTCCAGATTGGGGCAACAGATCGCCGGGGCGGTCTATGGAGGAATAGGCAAATGAACCGCCAGACCGGGATCCAAACACACCAGCAGACACCTACCGTGACGCCTGTCACCAGTGGTTTGCTCCAGCGCAAGTGCGCCTGCGGCAATCACGCCATAGCAGGTGGCGGATGTGAAGGATGCACGAGAGAGCGCAAAGCCATCTTGCAACGTGCCCCCTCTCCCTCGACGGGAGAGGGCTGGGGTGAGGGTGCAACCGTCCCGCCCATCGTTCACGAGGTCCTGCGCTCGCCCGGCCAGCCACTCGACCCAGCCACCCGCGCCTTCATGGAGCCGCGCTTCGGCCACGACTTCAGCCAGGTGCGGGTGCATACCGACACGAAAGCGGCGGAATCGACGCGAGCGGTGAATGCGTTAGCATACTCCGTTGGTCACAACATTGTGTTTGGAGCAGGGCGATATCCTGCAAATTCTCTCGAAGGGACTTACCTGCTCGCGCACGAACTCGCCCATGTGTTGCAATCGAGCAAGAGTACGCAGGCTACAAGCCCAGTTCCAGCTCTAGTCGCTCATCCTCAGGCAAAGCAGACGCAAATTTTGAGCGATTCCAGAAGCTCGTCTTCTGAGCGCCAAGCTGATCGCATGGCGCAAGCAATCATGTCGGGTTTTGCTACTACAGAAACGCCTGTCCCAGCCACGGGTATCCACCTGCAGCCGGAAGGCGGCGCCGGTGGGCCGGCGTCTCTACCGCCGGCTGCGCCACCGCCCACGCCTACGCGCCGCTCCATGGCGGAACTCCTTATGGAGTGGGACGGGGCTGGTATACTTAACTCACCATTCCGTCCGTCAGATATCCCAGACATTCCGCCTTTGCCGGTTAGTGAAGAGCAGGCTCAACGTTTGGGGCTCGGAACTGCCGCAACAGCAGTTGCTGGCGCTGCTCCTGCTCTACAACCTCAGCCCACGATCCAGCCGCGCCCGCCCTTGCGGCTCATCCCTGGTGGCGGAGGGGCTCCTGCCGCCCGACCAACGCCTGGGATTGGTGCGCTGCGCTGGTTTGGCCCGGTTGCGGTTGGGCTTACGGTTTTCTTAACTCCTCGCGAAACTGCGCCTCCCTGGATGGACGAACTGAATCCACTGACCGGGGAACCGTACAGCAGCCCAGAGGAATACCGCTGGGTGCGGCGGCTCACAAACCAGCAGCGCGACTATCTTCGCTGGCTGAATCAGGCTCGCCGTCTCACGCCTGATGCGACGCTAGAGAATGATCCAGCGCCGTCGGATCTTCCTACTCCTCTGCCGCAGCCAGCTCCACGCCCCAGAGAGCGGGAAGCGGAAGAACCCTGCTTCTCGATGGATATTCCGCGGCGCGGCGGACACAGGAGGCATGATGCCTATGCTACAAAGGTTACAGGTTCAAGTCAGGACTATTTTGTGCGAACACCGTCCCGCCGTGGCGGTCGAGCAATTGCCTACGACGGCCAGACAGCGCCAGTTCTCGTGTGGGAAGTGAAGGTCGGGTTTGGTTGGTTTTTCAATCCTGCCTACAGTGGTCTGCGCGATACGACGCTAGCACGGTTTGACGTGCAGAAAGATCTCGGACTGGCTGTTGCTCGCGATTGCAACTACGGACATGTCTGGTCTATTCCCAGCCCCTGGGTAGCTGCCCTCTTGAATGTTCGCTGGGGGGGGATACCGCCCGTTCTCAGTATTGCAGAGTGAACACTATGGCAGATACCACACTCTCCTATCCCAAAGTTTCTTTCCGTCGGTTTGTTGCTGAACGGCTTGCCAGCAGTGAGACGCCGCAGCCACAAGCCTTGTTCGAGGTTGTGCAAGTGCTTGCCGATTGGCGTCCGGATGCGCTGCTGCGATATGCCGGAGACCCGGCGCATCCGATCGAGCCGACTGAGGCAAGCCTGAGTGCATACCTGGCGGAGGTTGAGCGCGCCTGGACCCAAGGGCTTCCTAAAATCTTTCGTTTGTCTGATGACGCGCAGACACCGCAGTTCGCGCTCTTCTTTCGTGTGGAGTCTACGCCGATAGGCGACATTGAGTCTATCTGGTTTTCGCTGCCTACAATGCTAACCGGAGCGACATTCACGATTGAACGGTTGATGAATGTAGTTGCAACTATATGCCGGGTTTTTAATGCATACCACGGCTGTATTGAGGACGAGCGGCTCTTGTTACTGTACCGTTCAGAGCGAACTGCGGAGCGCGCTCGCGCCGCCTTGCCCCCAGCCCTGCGCCAGTTTGTCCCAGCGCCGGCGCTCCCAGAGGGGACCGCTCGTTCTTTGTCTCCGCTACTCGTGCCCCAAGAATTTGACCGGCGTCTGGTGCCTGATGCGGTGTGGTGGATCAATTTTTGGGATCGTCTGCAGGTGGAGACAGTTGGCCTGCAGCGGGTGCGCACAGCGGGCTGGTTTCGCCTGACCGAACAACCCAGTGGTGCGCTTGTTCTCGCTGCTACAGAGGAACCGACTGAGGTGACCAATGTGGCACATATGACGTGCGTCCAGCAGATTCTTGATTACTTGGGCCTTTATGAGCTGCAAAAAACACGGCTTTTAAGGAAGCATAACTTATGAACACCTTCCACAATTCCCCTAAGTTCCTCAAGGGCGGCATCGTGCTGATCGACCCGGAGTCGGGCGTGGTGAGGCGCATTATCGCCCTGCAATACAACCCGGACACGTTGAGCCGAACCTTGCAGGTCAAGGGTATTGGTGAGGGCGGCGACCGCTCGCAGGCGTTGCGGTTGAAGGGGCCGCCGGTCGAGACGCTCAAGCTCGACGCGGAGATCGATGCGACCGATCAGCTCGAAATCGCCGACGGAACGGCGACTGAAGTTGGTTTGCATCCACAACTCGCGGCCCTCGAGATCCTCGTTTATCCGACAAGCAGCCGGCTGCAATCCAATAACAGCCTGGCGGCGGTCGGCACGCTGGAGATCGCCCCGATGGAATCGCCGCTCACGCTCTTTATCTGGAGTAAGAACCGTATCCTGCCGGTGCGCATCACCGATTTCAGCGTCACTGAAGAAGCATTTGACCCTGCCCTAAATCCGATTCGGGCGAAGGTGAGTCTCGGTATGCGGGTAGTGAGCGTCGATGATCTCGGTTTTTCACACAGAGGCGGCGACCTGTTCATGACCTATCTGCGAAACAAGGAACAACTGGCATCGAGAAGTAAAGGCGGCGCGCTCAGCGCACTGGGTATCACAGGTATTTGATATGGGAGACCTCCGATGATTGACCCTCACCAAGCTCTGCAACAGATGCTGCAACCGGCCGGGCTGCCGCTGACGCTCTTTCCGCCTACGAGCCGGTATCACGGCATTGAGACGGCTACGCTCGAAACTCTCGAGGGCAAGATGGTGATCTATCTCAAACGCAGGTTTGTGCCGCCATCCGACAGGTTTACGCTCTTGCAAGAGCATGTCGTTGTTCAGGGCGATCGCCTGGATAATATCACCGCGCGCTATCTGGGAGATCCCGAGCAATTCTGGCGGATGTGCGATGCCAACAATGCCATGCGTCCCGACGAGCTGACAGACACCATCGGGCGCCGGCTCAGAATTACGTTGCCTGAAGGTATCCCCGGGGTTCCGAATGCTTAGAGGCCCTCTTCATCTTGTGCTGCTGATGGGGCCGGTGGTGCCGGTGCCAGTGCCGAAAGTCGTCGTAGACGCGCTGACCGAGGTCACCGTCACCAATGCAGTAGGGTCAGCCAGCGGTTTCGAGCTGAAGTTCAGCCTCAGCAATGATTCCGTCTTTACGAATCTGATGTTGTTGCTGGGACAGGTGGGGCCAGTGCTGAGGACCATCCTCATCGTCATCGTCAAGGGGATGCCAGAAGTTGTGATCGATGGGGTCGTGACCCAGCATCAAGTCAGCCCCGACGTCGAAACGGGGAGGTCGACGTTGACCTTGACAGGCAGCGATTTGACGGCGGTGCTGGATTGGATCGATTTTACCGGGATTCCATATCCCGCGATGCCTCCGGAGGCCCGGGTCGCCCTGATCATCGCCAAGTATGCGATGTTTGGCCTGATTCCCATCGTGATTCCACGCATCATGTTCGAGGTGCCGAATCCGATGAGTCGGATCCCCTCGCATCAAGGCAAGGATCTCGCCTACATCAATCAGTTAGCCGAAGAGGCGGGTTACACCTTTTTCATCGAACCCGGGCCGCGCCGGGGACGAATTTTGCCTACTGGGGGCCGGAGTTCAGGATCAGCCCGCCCCAGCCGGCACTCAACGTCAACATGGATGTGCACACCAATGTGGAATCGCTCAATCTTCGCTTTGATGCGAGCAAAGCGACGCTGCCTGTGGTGTTTATACAGATCGAGGAATTGAAGGTGACGCTTCCCGTGCCGTTGCCAGGTTTCAATCCGTTGGCACCCCCCTTAGGCGTGATACCCCCTATGTCAATCAATGTGGAGCAATTAAAGAACAGTGCGCACCTCTCGATTCCTCAAGCGATCATGCGGGGATTGAAGCGGGCCGCCGATTCCATCAGCGAAGCCGTCGTGGCCAATGGATCGCTCGATGTGCTCCGTTACGGCCATATCTTGAAGGCGCGACGACTGGTTGGGGTACGAGGGGCCGGGTACGTCTATGACGGTCTGTATTTCGTCAAACGGGTCACGCATAAGATGAAGAGGGGCGAATACAAGCAAGACTTCGAACTAACGCGGAATGGACTTATTTCGACCGTTCCTGTTGTTCCTACGTAAAGCGGGAAGGTGAAGGTCATGCCAAGCGAGAAGTTCTTCGGCAAATATCGAGGCATGGTGGTGAGTAGCGGTCTCGATCCGGAAGGTCGGGGACGGATCCTGGTGCAGGTGCCGGACGTGTTGGGCATGGGAATCTCCACTTGGGCGATGCCATGCGTGCCTTTTGCCGGCCTGCAGATGGGTATGTACGTAGTGCCACCTCCGAATGCGGGGGTCTGGATTGAATTTGAGAAGGGCGATCCGGACTACCCAATCTGGACAGGATGCTGGTGGGGGTCAAGACTCGAAGTCCCCCTAACGGCGCAGACGGCGCCTCCGGCATTGCCGCTCGTACTATTGGAGACCGCACTCAAGAACGGATTCGTGGTGAGTGATACACCGGTACCGGTTATTCCGCCGCTGCCTATGGGACTTCCCGCAGGCGGAATCATTCTAAGGAGCGGCACTTCCTACATTCGAATTGATGCCACAGGCATTAGCATCTTCGGCCCAAAGGTGACCATCAATGGCATAGCGGTAGTGGATATCAACAGTTCGGCGTTGACGGTGACCGGGCCGGGCGCCCCGGTTTAGCAATAGGGAGATTCGATATGCCAGGATTTCTACTCAGCGTGCTCTCTCAAGTGCAGTGCCTGCATGGTGGTCAAGCCAAGCCAACGGTTCCTAATCCTCGGGTTTTGGTCAGTGGGCAACCGACCGTACTCATGACTTCACCCTATGTTATTGCCGGCTGTACGTTCCCTCCGCCGCCCACTGCGAATGGCCCCTGTGTAACCGCCCAGTGGACATCCGGCACCGTTCGCGTATTGTCGAGCGGCCAACCTTTGCTGGTGCAGTTGGGGTTGGCGATTTGCGCACCGACCGGTACGCCGCTTCTAGCGATCGCCACTCAGCCGCGCGTAAGCGCCATATGAGGGAACCATGAACATCGACTATCCCTTCCACTTCGACAACCGCGGACGCACGGCCAGTACCGGTGACGACGACCACATCCGCGACATGATCGAGCAGTTCCTCTTCACCAACCCCGGCGAGCGGGTGAATCGTCCGGATTTCGGCAGCGGTTTGCTGCAACTGATCTTTGCCCCCAATAGCCCGGAACTCGCTGCGACCTTGCAATTCACCGTTCAGGCCGGGTTGCAGCGCTGGCTCGGCGACGTGATCGAGGTGCAGGCGCTGGAGGTGACGAGCGAGGAGGCTACTTTGCGCGTCGATCTGAAATATCTGGTGCGGCGTACGCAGGAAACCCGCGTCGCCACCTTCACTAGGAGCACGTCATGAACGGCCTTATCTGCCGGAATGAACTACGACGCGAGGCGGTGCGTCAACGCACGGACCTCAACGGCCTGGATTATCTGGAGGTGGGCGCGGATCAACGCACACTGACAGTGTATTTTCTCGGTAAGGCGCCGGTATCGCTGGAGCCGTCGAACATTCTCATCGAGGGTGGCCGACGCATTCGAGACATCAGGGTTGAGAAGGTCACGGTTACCCGAACGAAAATGGCCGAGCTGGACGATTTTATGGAAGTGGTCACCGACAAGGCGGGGGATTTCTCAACCTACACCCTGCGGGTAGTCGATGGACGGGATGAAGAGGGGAATTGGAAACGTCATCCGAAGTTCGATGCCCGCTATGACCATGTCGAGTTCAGCTTCAAGGCAGATTGCCCAAGTGATCTCGATTGTAAGCAGGAAGTCGTGTGCCCGCCGGAGAAATTGGACGAGCCGGAGATCAACTATCTGGCGAAGGATTACGCGAGCTTCCGTCAATTGATCCTGGATCGGTTGGCGCTGGTGATGCCGGACTGGAAAGAGCGCCATGTACCCGACTTAGGGATCACCCTGGTGGAGTTGCTCGCCTATGCGGGCGATCACCTCAGCTACTACCAGGACGCGGTCGCGACGGAGGCGTATCTCGACACTGCCCGCCGGCGGATTTCTATCCGTCGTCACGTCCGATTGGTGGATTACCCCATGCACGAGGGCTGCAATGCCCGCACGTGGGTATGCGTTGAAACGAGCAGCGATCTTCTGCTTGACCCACGCGACATCTATTTCATCACGACCGTCGACGGTATCGGCCGTGTCGTGAAAGAAGAAGATTTGTACTGTCAGACGGCGGAAGGCTACGAAGTGTTCGAGCCGATGACGACAAAGATCATCACGCTTCATGCGGGTCAGCACGAGATTCAGTTCTATACGTGGGGGGATACGGAGTGTTGCCTGCCCCGCGGTTCAACGTCGGCTACGCTGAGAGGTAAATGGATCCGGCCGCCGCAATCGGCGCAGCCTCACCCGTGCGACCCGGCTCAAGACGTCATCGAGGATCCTGAAGCGGAACAGATAGCGAGTGCGACCGGACAACCACTTCATCTCCAAGCGGGCGATGTGTTGATGTTCGAGGAGATTATCGGCCCAAAGACCGGCAACCAGGCCGATGCCGATCCGATGCGCCGCCACGCTGTACGGTTGACCGATATTCGCCACGGTTACGATCCGCTTCACCCCGACACTACCCTCACGGACATTACCTGGGCCGAAGAAGACGCCTTACCGTTCCCGTTGTGTTTCTCGGCGATGGGACCCCCGCCAGACTGCACGATCAACGAGAACATCAGCATCGCTCGGAGTAATCTCATTCTGGTGGATCACGGGATCACCGTTCACGAGGATTTGAACCAAGTGCGAGACAAGGAAACCATCGAGGAATGCGATTGTCTGGGTGGGGTGACCGAGAAGGTAGTTATCCCTGAGCGTTACGAGCCGCTCCTGAAGAAGGCGCCGCTAACCTTCGGCCAACCGCTGGAAGCGGATACGCCCGCCATCCGAATGCTCGTGCAGGATGTTCGACGTGCCTTACCGCATGTGACACTGACCGGCATTACGCCCAACAACGTGACTTCAGAGTGGAGCGTTCAACGGGACCTGCTTGGAAGCGAGAATCGGGATCTTCGCTTCGTGGTAGAGGTGGACAACGACGGCCATGCCCGGCTGCGTTTTGGCGACGATGAATTAGGACAACGGCCGGATGCCGGAACAACGTTTCATGCAGCGTACCGGGTAGGAAGCGGACCGTCAGGCAATGTGGGTGCGGAAACCATCAGCCATCTCGTGTATCGGAGTACGCCGCCACGCGGCGAAATTACCAACATCAATATCCGAAATCCGCTGGTGGCAAGCGGCGGAACGACGCCGGAGCCGTTGGCCGAGGTCAAGCTGTTCGCACCACACGCGTTTCGCAAGCGGCTGGAGCGAGCGATTACCCCGGACGACTACGCAGCCATTGTCTTACGAGAGTTTCCAAATAAGGTGCAGCGCGCCGCCGCCCAACTGCGCTGGAACGGTAGTTGGTATGAAATGCTGGTGGCAGTCGATCCGCTGGAACGGGAAGAGGCCGATGCGGCGCTGCTTCAAGAGATAGAGGGACGGCTGTATCGCTACCGCCGCATCGGGCACGATCTGGTCGTGAAATCCGCACATCGAGTGCCCCTCGACATCGCACTCCTGATCTGCGTGCTGCCCGGCTATTTGCGGGGTCATGTCAAGGCGGAGTTGCTGGATCTGTTCAGTAACCGGATGTTGCCGGATGGCCGTCTCGGGTTCTTCCACCCCGATAACCTGACGTTCGGTGAAGGGATCTATCTGAGCAAACTGGTCGCGGTGGCCCAGGCCGTTGCTGGCGTGGAAAGCGTAGCGGTCAACAAACTGGAACGCCTATCCGAGGGGCCCAATGACGAGATCAAAAACGGCATACTGCCGCTCGGACCGCTGGAAATCGCCCGCTTGGACAATGACCCCAGCTTTCCGGAGAATGGGCGGTTAACCGTCATCCTGGGAGGTGGACGATGAAGACCGATTGCTGTTGCCCCGCACCAATGACCCCGGCGGCCTGCGGTTGCTGTGAAGGTGTAAAAGCCCTGACTCCGCTGCCGACAGCCAACCGGGCGGGCTTACCGGCGCTGTCCTACCGCATCGGCACCCATGCGACCTTCCTGGAAACCATGAAGGCGCGGCTGTCGAATCTGAGTCTGGATAGCAAAGATGACTGAAAACAGAGGCAAGGGGCCTTATCCCCTCCGTAAGCTGACTTCGCGCGAAGCCGATGACGCTACTATTGCTTTGCTGGATGCCTGGGCTACGGTAGCCGACGTATTAACGTTCTATCAGGAGCGTATTGCCAACGAAGGGTATCTGCGTACGGCTACCGAGCGTCGCTCGGTGCTGGAATTGGCGCGGCTGGTAGGGTACCAGCCTCGTCCGGGGGTCGGATCGAGCGTGTACCTGGCCTACACGCTCGATGACAACTTCAAAGATGAAACAATCATCCCCAAGGGCGCGCGGTCTCAAAGCATTCCGGGCCCGGGTGAGCTGCCCCAGTCGTTCGAAACCAGCGAAGTTCTGAAGGCGCGGGCGCAGTGGAATAATCTGAAGGCGCGAACGACGAAACCGCAGACGCCGGACACCATAGACCTTGATAGAGAGACGCCAGATCAAAGAACCTATACGCCGCGGGTCTATCTCAAAGGGATCGCCACGAATCTCAAGCCGAATGACCCCCTACTGATCGACTTTTTAGGTTCCGGCACGCCCACGTTCTACCGCGTGAAAGAGGTAAAACCGGATGCCGCGGCAGATCGCACACTGGTGACCTTGCAAGCTCACCTGTCCCAACCTTCTCAACCAACCGGTCCTGTTGTGAATCTGATCAGCGCGCTCACCCTTCCGCCTTCGGTCCAACTGGCGAGTTCCCTGCGGCTTGAACGCGATCTCGAGTCACTGTTTCGTGGAAGCGGTATAGCGCGAGACATAGTTGAGCCTGAGCTGACTTGTACCCAGAGGAATCGTCTCGCATCAGATCTGCTTCGTGAGTCATTGGTGGGTGGTGAGGCCAGCCACACGGCACTCAAGGCCTTTGCCCCGGTATTGCGGGAAACGCTGGCAACGGCCGCCACCAATGCGCAAGCCGCAGAGAAGAACCTCATCAGGGTGTATACCTTGCGTAATAAGGCCCCGCTGTTCGGACATAATATGCCCTTACCTAATTCCTTTGACGAGTCTCCCACGGGTGGCCACGATGAGTCTTCCACGAAAGATGATAAATCGCTGCGGACTTTGGCATTGGATGCGGAATATAAAGAGATCAAAATAGGCGATTGGGTTGCAATAGAGAAGAAAGACAACAGCGCCGAAATAGTGATCTCTCAAGTGGAGAACGTGAGCTCGCAAACGCTTGGCGGTAATCAATCAGGTGAGCTTGCCTTTTTCACGACACGACCGCCCGAGACCAAGACGACTACAGATGGTGTAATTAGCACATCCACGGCAGAGCCGATCCTTATCAAGTCCACCGTAGTAAAACTGAAGAAAAAGTGGCGTGAGGATAACGCATCCCAAGATTTGTTGCGCCGCACCAATGTCTATTTCCACAGCGAAGAACTCGAACTTGCCGAGGAACCGATCGAGGAATCGGTCTGTGGAGGTACGGATCAACTGCTTGAACTGAACGGCCTGTACGAGGGTCTGGAATCCGGTCGCTGGGTGGTCGTTTCCGGCGAGCGTGAGATTGCCGGCACGAGCGGCGTCCGATTCAGCGAGCTGGCGATGCTGTCCGTTGTCACGCAAAAGGCGCTGCCGGGACTGGCCGACGACAGACTGCACTCGTTCATCGCGCTGTACAACAAGCTCGAATATTGTTTCAAGCGCGACACCGTCACGATCTACGGCAATGTGGTGAAAGCCACCCACGGCGAGGCGCGCAGGGAGGTCCTGGGCAGCGGCGACGGCGCCAAGCCGCTGCAGTCATTCGTCCTCAAGCAACCGCCGCTGACGTATGTCTCTGCCTCCAATCCGTCCGGCGTGGACAGCACGCTCAGGGTGTATGTCAACGATGTCCAGTGGCGCGAAACCGATTCACTCGCGGGCCTCTCGCCGACCGACCGCAACTTCATCACCAAGACCGACGACGACGGTAAGACCACGGTCGTCTTCGGTAACGGCCGGGAAGGCGCGCGGTTGCCGACCGGCATCGAAAACATCAAGGCCGAATATCGCAACGGCATCGGCAAACCGGGTAACGTGAAGGCCGGACAGATCACGCTCCTGACGACCCGCCCGCTGGGCGTCAAAGAGGTCATCAATCCTTTACGGGCCTCAGGCGGCGCGGACAAGGAGAGCCGAGACCAGGCGCGGAAGAGCGCGCCGCTGGCGGTCACGGCGCTGGACCGGCTGGTGTCGGTGCAGGATTACGAGGATTTCGCCCGCACCTATGCCGGCATCGGGAAGGCCTGTGCGGCTGAGCTTTCCGATGGCCGCCGCCAGGTCGTGCACGTCACCATTGCCGGTGCCGATGACATTCCAATCGACAAGAACTCCGACCTGTATCGAAACCTGCGTCAAGCGCTGCGCGATTTCGGCGATCCCTATCAGGCCATCGAGCTTGAGATCCGCGAACTGATGTTGATTGTCATCAGCGCCCGCATCCGTATCCTTCCGGAATATCGTTGGGAACCTGTGGTGACTCAGGTACGTGCTGCGCTCCTCGATGCCTTCGGCTTCGAGCGCCGCGAGTTGGGGCAGGATGTGTTGCTCAGTGAGGTGATGAGCGTCATGCAGGCAGTGCGCGGCGTGGCGTATGTAGACGTGGATGCCTTCGGTGGTATACCGGAGAAGAAACTGGACCAGGGGCAAAGACGCCTGCTGACGCCGGCCGAAATCGGTAACGAAGTGCAAAAGCTCGTGACCCAAAGCATGGCGGAAGGCCCGACGCATCGGGTTCGGGTCAACCTGGCCGGTTCCGCGAACGGAAGCTTGCAACCGGCGCAACTGGCGTTTCTGACGCCTGAGGTTCCCGAAACATTGATCTTAAACCAGATCACCTGAGGTCATCATGAGCGCAAACGTAGACCGACTGTACGAATTACTTCCCGCCATCTACCGCATCCGCGACGCGGAGCAGGGCGAGCCGCTCAAGTCCTTGCTGCGGGTCATCGCCGAACAGGTCAATCTGGTCGAGGAGGATATCGCCCGCCTCTACGACAACTGGTTTATTGAGACCTGCGAGGACTGGGTCGTGCCCTACATCGCCGATCTGGTCGGCTATCGGCCGGTACACGAAGCTGGTGAGCCGGGGGACGTCCGTAGCGAGCAGGGCCGCGCGCGTAACCAGATTCTCATCCCGCGCCGTGAGGTTGCCAATACCCTTCGCTACCGGCGGCGCAAGGGGACGCTGGCCTTGCTCGAATTGCTGGCCAACGACGTGTCCGGCTGGCCGGCGCGGGCCGTGGAGTTTTATAAGCTGCTTGGATGGACGCAGGCGTTCAATCATCTGCATCTGGATCGTGGCCGTACCGTCGATGTGCGGAAGGGCAGCGCCCTGGATGTGATCGATGGTCCGTTCGACGAACTGACACATACGGTAGATACGCGCCGAATCAACTCCCGCCATACCCGAGGCCGTTACAATATCCCAAGCGTCGGTCTCTTCGTTTGGCGCTTGAAGAGCTATTCGGTTACCCATACCCCGGCCTTTTGCGTCGAGGCGAGCGGTCCTCACTGCTACACCTTCAGTGTGCTGGGCAACGATACGCCTCTTTACGCCCGTCCCGACCCGGAGGTCGAACCGACACAGATTGCCGGCGAGTTGAATCTGCCCGTTTCGATTCGCCGTCGCGCCTTTGAAGAGCGCACGGTCGGAGGCGGTCATGAACGCCGGCAAGCGGCCGCCGCCTACTATGGTTTGCTGGGAGATACCTTGATCGGAAAGAGCCTCGCAGTCTGGGCCCCCGATTGGCCGAGAAAGGGGGCCGCTCAACCGATACCGCGAGAGTCCATCGTCCCGGCTGATCTGAGCAACTGGCGGTATCTACCGCAGCGCGGAAAGGTGGCTGTCGACCCCGTACTGGGCCGCATCGCGTTCTCGCCGCAAGAACTACCCAAAAAGGGCGTCTGGGTGTCGTATCACTATGGCTTTAGCGCCGATATCGGCGGCGGTGAATATGATCGACCTCTTAGCCAGAAGGCGGAGAGCGTCGTTATATGCGTCAGCAGCCGGGACGAGCTGAGCGACGCGTTGCGTCCTTGGCGAGGTTTGCAACCGGAAGATGCAGACGCGGAATCATCCCAACCGCTTCAGCCGCCTCATGCGGTGATTGAGATTATGGATAGCGGCGTATATGTTGTACCGATGAGCATCAGCCTGCTGGAGGGCCACAGTCTACAGATCAGGGCAGCTAATGGCAAACGTCCGGTGATCCGGCTTTTAGATTGGCAGACCAACCAGCCGGATGCGTTAATCGTTACGGGCGCTGAAGGAAGCCGGTTTATTCTGGATGGAGTAATGATCGAGGGGCGGGGCGTACAGCTTGGCGGCAACTTGCGGAAAGTCAGTATCCGCCACTCGACCCTGGTTCCCGGCTGGGAACTTGATAACGACTGCGAACCGAAATGCCCTGCCGAACCCAGCCTGGAGATTTTCAGTCCGAACGTGTGCGTGACGATTGAACACAGCATCTTGGGCCCCATTCAGGTGAATCCCGTCGTACCGACCTCGAATGAAGAACAAAAGGAGAGAGATGATGTATCGGAGGACGAGGCGGCGCGGGCCCATTGCCATGGAATCAGTCGTGATCATCGTCTTGATCCCATCCGCCTGTGCATCAGCGATAGCATATTGGATGCCATCGATCCCGACAGCGAAGCTATCGGCGCACCAGGCTGTCCGGTGGCTCACGCCGTTGTCACGATACGCCGATCTACCGTATTTGGCCAGATTCAGGTTCGTGCGATCGAGCTGGGCGAGAACAGCATCTTCAATGACCGGATTATGGTCGCCCGACGTCAGTACGGATGCCTGCGTTTCTGTTACGTCACACCCGGGTCCCGGACGCCACCCCGTTATAACTGCCAGCCTGACCTTGTGGAAACCGCAGTGGCGGAGCAGGTAAGACAGGGCCAGCTTCCGGCTGGTGAAAAAGACAGTACCCAAGAGCGCGAGCGCTTACGAGTGCGTCCGCGGCTCAACAGCACCCGTTACGGTATGCCAGCCTACTGCCAGTTGGCGCACTCCTGCGCTGGAGAGATCAAGCGCGGTGCCGATGATGAGTCGGAGATGGGAGCCTTCCACGATCTCTTCCAGCCACAACGCGAAGCCAATCTGTGTGTCCGTTTGGATGAATATGTGCCCGCCGGCGCTGACGTCGGTATTATTCTGGTGAGTTAACAACGGAGGAGACCAGCCATGAAAGGCGATTTTTCGAGGGATACCTTCGATAAGGCCAAACATTTCAGTCGCGTGCTCATGCAGCAGGGGCGGGTACAACTTGACGCCGACTGGAACGAGCAGACCGCAATCCTATTGCATTACCTACAAAGCCTGGCTGCTGATCTGATTGGGCCACATGGAGGTGTAGGCGATAGCTTTGAGATAAAAACACTCGAGGGCTCTAACGATTTCAAAATCACAAAAGGCCATTATTATGTTGATGGGATCTTGTGTGAAAACGAGGGCACAACAGTCAACGGTGATTTCCAATATTTCTCTCAGCCCAACTATCCACTCGATACGAATAAAGACAAACTAACGGAAGGGAAATGGCTGGTCTATCTGGATGTATGGGAGCGACACCTTACGCATGCAGAAGTCGAGAGCCCGGATGACAGTGTGATCAGTATTCGCGAGGTAGCACTTGGTGGGCCTGATACGGCAACACGCGCACAGATCGTATGGCAGGCAAAGCTTAAACTTCTCAATGCCACTGACAATTCAGATTTCAAAAACGAGTATCTGACATTCCTTGATGCGTTAGGAGAAGAGAAGAAACCTGGTACCGGATCACTCCGCGTTAGAGCCAAGAAAACTGAGGATAGCAAAGATCCCTGTTTAACTGCGCCGGAGTCGCGCTATCGCGGTCCGGAAAACCAACTTTATCGAGTAGAGATTCACAAACACGGATCGGCTGGTACGGCGACTTTCAAATGGTCGCGGGAAAATGGTTCAGTGATCTTTCCGATTCGTACATTGGATGGCAATGACGCAATCTTGGAGTACCTTGGACGAGATAAGCGTTTAGGGCTTCAGAAGGATGATTGGGTCGAAATTGTGGATGATCATATTGTACTGCGCGGCGACGCGGGACAGTTAGCGCGGGTGGACGATATTGACATTATTGAGCTGAGGGTCACTCTCAAACCATCCGCAGGCGCCAATTTGCCCGACTACCAGAAAAATGATGCGAGACATCCTTTGTTGCGCCGATGGGATCGATGGGAGCGAAAAGAAGCCGAGATGCCAATAAAAGAAGGCACAACTGATAACGATTGGATTGAGTTAGAAGATGGCATCCGGATTCAGTTCGAGCCAGGTGGGACCTATTGCACGGGCGATTACTGGCTCATTCCCGCGCGTACCGCCACCGGCGACGTGGAGTGGCCAGGCCCTGCAGATAAACCAGCCGCCTTGCCACCACACGGTGTCATCCACCACTACGCACCACTCGCGATTATTTCTATTGAAAACGGGAACGTCACTGTAACCAAACTCCGGCGCACGCTTAACCAAATCTGGAGTTGAAGTCACTGCGGAAAACTGCAGTGGACAACTGCCGGCTTAGGTTCGACAAGCCGACAAAGTACGAGGACTGCTGCCAGCGGATGAAGTAGGTTAGGGTAGGGGAAGGACTACTTACAGCCCTAGGACTCGTTTGATGCCCGCTTCGATCTGCTGAAGGTCTGTGATGGGAAGATGCCCGGTTTTCTTCTTCAGACGCGATTTGTGCACCGGACCTAACGATTCACATTTGGCGTAACTCAGCACCTTCAGTCCCGTGATGGCGGGTTGGTCGGGTAATAGTACCCGCAGCGGTCCTGGCTTGCTGGTGATCGGGATCAGGAGGACATTGGGACATAAATCATTCACGGGGTTGATACTGATGATCAAGGCGGGCCTGGGTTTGGGGTGACCGAGGGGCTCCACGATCCAGATATCCCCACGAGTTATACGCTCCACATCGTCTCCGCCATGGTCCGCTCCCAGATTTCCTGTTCGACCCGCTCCTCGTCCTCTTCACGGTATCGGCCGAGCTGCTTGCGAAGGGCTTTTTCCTCCTCGAACTGCTTGTACTTTTCCAGGAGACGCTCCAGCTTTGCCGAACGCGTTTCGCCCGGCAAGGAATCCAGGAACTCAAGCAACGGTTCTTCAACGGTGGCGGAAAGTTTGGCTTTCATGTTGGTATCCTCTCACTTATCCTATACGTTATAAGATAAGCTATCCTCTTTACGATATGTTGTCAAGCTGCCTGTAAGGTCCCACAAGGCCAGAACGCTGAGAAAAAAAGGAGGGTTCGATGGAAAGTCAGAGATCTTTCATGGCATCAGTGAAGGAATTGGATTTCACGCCGAAGAACGGGGTGTTCCCCTCTCCGCATGATTGGCGCGATCTGTTTATCTATTTCTTGCTGGTCGACCGGTTCGACAATAACCAGCCGGATCTGCTCCCGTATGACCCGGCGAGCACCCCGAAAGGCCGGGATCCGGCGCAAGGGGTGATATTCCAGGGCGGCAACCTCCAGGGAATCATCCGGCGGCTGGATTACATCCGTGGACTGGGCGCGAATGCGATCTGGCTCAGCCCCGTTTTCAAGAATCGGCAAGAGCAACCGGACAGTTACCATGGCTACGGGATCCAGAATTTCCTGGAGGTGGATCCGCGTTTCGGCACTCAGGAGGATCTGCAGGAGTTGGTCCGACAGGCCCACGCCAAGGGGATGTACGTCATCCTGGATATCATCCTAAACCACACCGGAGACAACTGGGCGTATCCTGACGACCAACCGTACTACTTCTGGAAAGATGCGCATGGCCCCTTTGACTTCGGCTTCTGGCGGCAGGCCGACCCGACGGCAGGGTTGCAGGAAGACGACGCGGTCTGGCCTCTGGAACTTCAGGAGCCGGATTGTTATAAGCGAAGGGGTCAGATCGGAGACTGGAATGATCCTGACGAGGCCGTCAATGGCGACTTCCTGAGCCTCAAAGAGCTGGACATCAACCGACCTGCGGTCTTGAACAGCCTGATCAGCGCCTACAAATACTGGATGGCTGCCACCGATGTGGATGGGTTCCGTATTGACACGGTCAAGCATATGGAGAGCAGCGCTACGGCAATCTTCTGCAATGCGATCCGTGAGTATGCCAAGCGGATCGGCAAGCACCGTTTCTTTATCTTTGGGGAGATTGTCGGAGACGACCTGACTATCCAGCGGTACCTCGGACGGAACAGCCGCATTGAAGGGACGACGGAACGATTCCCGTCCCTGGATGCGGCGCTTGACTTCCCGCTGTATTTTGTGTTGGAGGAGGCGATCAAAGGGTTCACGGATCCGGCCCTCCTGCGCGAGCGTTACGAGCGGTTCAGGCTCCTGTATGCCGACCATGGCGCAGCCGGCGAGCACTTTGTGACCTTCGTCGACAACCATGACCAGATGGTACGGCCCTACCGACGTTTCATGCACCGGAATCCGTTTCCGAACCAGGCGGTCCTGGCCATCGGCTATCTGCTGACCAGCCAGGGGGTTCCTTGCATTTACTATGGAACGGAGCAAGGGTGTGATGGCGGCGGAGACAGCGACCGGTATGTCCGGGAGTGTATGTTCGGAGGGCGGTGGGGGGCGTTCGAGACCGTCGGCCATCACTGCTTTGACGTCACGCATCCCGTCTATCAGGCCATCACCCGCATTGCGGCGGTGAGGCGTCAGGAGCCGGCCCTCCGATACGGGCGACAATATTTTCGAGAGATCTCCGGGAATGGTACGGATTTCGGGTACCCGATCGACGGTCGGTGTACCCTCGCTTACTCGAGGATCCTCGATGAGACCGAGATCGTGATCGCCATGAATCTGGATACCGTGCCGCGACAGGATTATGTGACGGTCGATGCGCATTTGAGTCCGGTCGGGCAGCAGATGATTAATCTACTCAATCCGCAGCAAAAGATGATGGTAGAATGGCGTGGCGCAAGGCACGCCGTCCAAGTCCCCCTGGGGCCGCATGCGATAGCGATCCTCAGGCGGCAACCATCTGCCGAGGGCTGACGGTCGACCCAAAGAGGCGAATGGTCGTCGATGGGTTGCCCCTGATCATAATGAAATACCACTGAAAGGAGGAGGCGGATGTCGACAGGAGCGAAGAAGAAGGCGCAGTGGACAGTTCTGGGATATCTCGCCGGCGACAACAATCTGGAAGGAGCGGCGATTGACGATATCAATGAGATGGAGGCAGTCGGCTCCAGCGACCGAATGAACGTGGTAATCCAGGTGGACCGGGCCGCCGACTTTAACCAGAGCAACGGCGACTGGCGGACGACCCGACGCTACTACATCACTCAGGGCGCGGACCGGAAGAAGATTACCTCCAAGCTGCTTAAGGACCTGGGAGAGACTAATACCGGAGATTCCCGGGTCCTTCAGGACTTCATGCGATGTGCTGTCCAGGACTATCCGGCGGAACGCTACCTGCTGGTCCTCTGGAACCACGGCAGCGGCTTCTACGTTCCACCGGAGATGATGGTTGGGGAGGGGGCTCCCTCCCCACGGGAGATGACGACCAGGGCCAGGGCCAAGATGCGGCGGAGTTTCTTCCATACCACCAGACAGGAGGTCTTTTCGCAGGAGCCCCGGAAGCGGGGGATCTGCTACGACGATGGCTCGAGCGACTGCCTGGACAACAAAGAGCTGCAACAGGTCCTCTCCTATATGCAGACGCGACTGGACGGTCGGAAGATCGATGTGGTCGGGATGGACGCCTGCCTCATGACGATGCTGGAGGTGGCCTACCAGATTCGGAATCAGGCGGCGATTCTGGTCGGCTCTGAGGAAACGGAGCCGGGCGAGGGCTGGCCATATGACCGAATCCTGGCCGATCTTTCGGCCAAGCCGACGATGCCGGGCGCGGACCTGGCGAAGTGTATTGTGGACCGGTACATCGAGTCCTACGAGGAACCCGGCCCATTCGATCAGGATGTCACCCAGGCGGCACTGGACCTGAGCAGGTTGGGGGACGTCACGGCCGCGGTAGACGCCCTTGCCAAGGCGCTGCTGCAGAAACTTCCCAGCGTACAGACCAAGGGGGCTATTGTTACGGCCTGGCAGCGAGCCGCCCGCTTCTTCGACAACTATTATGTAGACCTCCACCATTTTGCCGAGAATCTGGGCGAGCTCGCCGGCGATGCCGCCATCAGCACGGCCTGCCAGGGGGTCAAGAACGCGATCGAAGGGCGCGGGGCCGCTTCGCCGATCATCTGGGAAAGGCACCTGGGGGAGGGGATGACGAAGGTGAAGGGGTTGTCGATCTACCTGCCGCCGCTCAAGAACCCCTCCGATTACTACCGGACGCTGGATTTTGCCGCCGACACCAAGTGGGCGGACTTTCTCGACGCCTATCTCACGTAGAGAGGAGAGACTGCGTGGGTTCTCGCTCGGTCATGATCCGCATCGCCCATGGCTCTGTCACCAAAGCGAAGGCGCCGGCCATTGTGATCAGCCACTTCCAGGGCATCCCGCCTGGCGGCGCCGAGTACGCCGTGGATGAGGCCCTTGGGGGTAGCGTCACGACCTTTATAACCACCCGCAGCCTGGAGGGCGCGCTGGGCGACTTTTTCGCGATTCCAGCAATGCTCGCGTCCGTGTCGGCCGAGGTCGTGGTGGTCATGGGTCTGGGCCAGCCGGACGTATTCGCGCGGCGCGCCGCCAGCCTGGAGCCGGGCCAGCCGCCTCTGCTGCACCACATCGCCCACCGTTTGGTGGAGGGACTGCTGGCCACCAATCTGACAAACTTTGCCACCGTTCTCATCGGAGCGGGCGGAGGCGGATTTGAGGCCAGGCCCGCGGCGAAGGAGCTCGTCGTAGGGATCTGTCGGGCCATCCTCACCCTGGATGCAGAGAACCGGATCAACGAGTTCACGCTCGTTGAGGCCGACAAGGTGAAAATAGATGGGATTGCTAAAGGCGTAGAGGACGCCCAGCGAGAGCTCGGCTTGGACGTGGCGCTGGCCGTCCGGCGGATTGTCCTTCCTATTGAACCGATGCCCATCCCGTCCGTTCAGCCTACGGTCCACGTGTCGGCGCGACGCAAGGACGAGGAGTTCAGTTACACCGTATTCGCCGAGCGGCCGATCCAGCGCATGAAATCCCAGAGGGTCAACCGCGACACCCTCCGGTCGCTGACAGAACAATTGGTGGCGTACGGCGCCGGTGCTGCGTTCGTCCAGAACACCGCACAGGCCGAGGAGTTGCGACAGACCGCGGCCAGCTTCTATGAGCTCTTGGTGCCCGAGGATGTGCGCCGCGATATTCGGGAGTCTGTCGAACGGGGCGGGTTGATCCTGGGTATGGAGCCCTCTCTGGCCGATATCCCGTGGGAATTGTGCTTCGACCGGACGGCTGGACGGTTTATCAGTCAGTGGCCCTTCAGCCGACAGCTCATGGGTGAGGAGAGCTACCGGCAGGGCCGATCGGCGGTGGCCCAGGAGGCCGGTATTGACATCCTTATCCTGGCCAACCTGTCGGCCAATCTGCCGCAGGCCGAGCAAGAGGGGAGAGCGCTGAAAGACTTTTTCGATCGCCTGCCGCAGCAGCCTCCTATTCGAGCGGTTCTCCTGAGGGCCGAGGACTTCCCGGACGACCGAGCCAAGGGGCCAGAGGTCATCAAGCGTCTCTTCTCCGGGCGTTATGAGTTCGTACACTACTGTGGGCACGCGTTCTTTGACAAGGTAGATCCCCATAAGAGCGGCTGGCTGCTGGACGACTCTGGAAAAGATGTCATCCGCGCGTACGAGTTCGCGCACCTCCCGAGACCGCCCATTCTCGTGTTCGGGAATGCCTGCGAATCGGCAGGGATGGCGCAGGGCCAACCGGTAGCCGCCGCCGAGTTCGCCTACAGCTTGGCCGGGGCGTTCATCCATGCGGGGGTGGACCTGTACATCGGCACCGCCTGGGAGGTCGCAGACGAACCTGCACAGCGGTGCGCCTTAAGCTTCTACCGTGATCTCTTCGAGGCGGGGAAAGACGTGGGGACGGCCCTATCCGGGGCCCGCAGCGGCTTGATTGCCGACCCCGGTCTCCAGGATCCGACATGGGCCAGTTACATCCTCTATGGATCGCCGACATTCCGGCTAGGTCGAGGGAAGGGCGCCATGACGCCGAAGCGATCTCCCGAGTAAGGTGCGAGCTGGGCGGCGGGTGGAAAAGACTTGAACACTTCGTGTTGGTGCGTTACCATACTTTGACATGGCGCCTGGTCTGCGTCTGAGAGACTCGGTAATCGGCCCGGATCCAGGATGCCGTGACGACGCGTATGGCGGAGGCTGGAAAAACGTTTTATATTAATTATATGCTCCTATTGTTCCCACGCGACCGCAGTAAAAAGATCTCGTTGATCCCTCGCAGCCAGAACCATCGCGGGAAGACGCGCCATGTGTGCGGTCTCGTTATGGCGCTGATCATCATGACCCTTGACGGGGCGAGTCTCGCCGTTGAGGGCAAATCGACGCCGGCCGAGCGCAAACCGGCCGCCAATCCGACGACAACGGCAGAGGCCCATTACGAACTCGGGGTCTCGTACCACGAGCAGATGTTTACCAATCTCGATCAGGCCATCGCCGAGTACGAGCAGGCGATCAAGTTTCGGAACGACTTCGCTGAGGCGCACTACCATTTGGGACTGTCGTACCATACAAAGGCGAAATTAGGCATTGACGATAAAGCGCTCTACCGCAAGGCGCTGAAAGAGTACAAGGCGTATCTCACCTACCAGCCAAAGGGCCCGTTGGCCGAAAAGGCGCGGCAAAACATCAAGGCAGTAGAGTTGAGGCTTCGATAGATGCCCGAAATGAGAGTGATGTGCGATGGATTGCTGTAACGGGGTCGGCCGGCGTAAGTTCTTGCTGTTGGTTGCGGGCTCCTTGCTTGCATCGATGGCGCCTCGCCGCGCCTACAGTTTCATCTCCATCATTTCTGAGGCTGATGAGAGCGAGATCGGCAAGAAGGCGGATCAAGAGATTCTCGGGCGGTTTGGACGCT
The DNA here is from genome assembly GCA_902196205.1 of Candidatus Methylomirabilis lanthanidiphila. NCBI lineage: Bacteria > Methylomirabilota (SeqCode) > Methylomirabilia (SeqCode) > Methylomirabilales (SeqCode) > Methylomirabilaceae (SeqCode) > Methylomirabilis (SeqCode) > Candidatus Methylomirabilis lanthanidiphila. The sequence goes on from CABIKM010000003.1 coordinate 106,234, forward strand.
ACCGCGATCAGCAACTGCAAGCGTACGTGGAATCGATTGGCCAGCGGTTGCTCAGCGGAATCGGCCCAACCAGTTTTCGCTATAGCTTCAAGATCGTCGACATGTCGGACGTGAATGCGATGGCCCTGCCCGGCGGTTACATCTACATTACCCGAGGCATGCTGGCGATGCTGAACAGCGAGGCGCAACTCGCGGGGGTCTTTGGCCACGAGATCGGTCACGTCACCTCCCGCCATGCGGCGAAACAGCTTACCAAAGCGCTTGGCGCGCAGATCCTGTCGCTGGGTCTCGTGGCCGCCAGCCCTGGCGGTCGGCAGAACGCGGGGGAATGGGCCAGGGTATCGGCAGCCCTTTCCGACAATGTCCTCATGGGGTATGGCCGAGAGGCGGAGTTGGAGGCTGACGAGCTTGGACTCCGCACGGCCTACCGCGCCGGGTACGATCCCGGGGAGATGGTGGCGTTCCTCAATGCGATGAAGATGAAGGAGCGACTGGAGGCGTTGGGTTATCACGGCTTTAAAGGGACCCATCCGGAGACGATCGACCGCGTTGTCAAGGCTGAGACCATGGCCTCCATTCTCATTGGGCAAGGTGGCGGCAGCCTGGACGTGAAGGCGAACGAATATAAAGCGCACCTTGACGGTTTAGTCTATGGGGCGAAGCAGGATCATCGACACTTGAGGATCTACGTCGCTAAAGATGGAGATACCCCGACAACCGTGGCCAGGGATGTGCTGGGCGATCAGCAACTGGCGTGGGAGGTGGCGAACCTGAATGGGGTCAAAGAAGCGGCAACCTTCCATGCAGGAGACCAGGTAAAATTACTGCCGCCTGTGTCCAGAGGATTGTATGACGGGCGGCAGTTGAAGCTTTCCCCCAACTGATCTATCCCGTCGCGTCCATGTTGAAAGGGGCGGGGGTTGTGAGGTTCGGAACGAAGGGGTCGGTCGCATGCGGGTGGATGGAGGCACAAGAGATGGCGATACCATTCGCCGGATGTTTGGCGGTATCGCGCCTCGATACGATCTCCTCAACCGCTTGCTCAGCTTGGCGCGTGACTGCTACTGGCGCCGGGAGGCGGTGGCTCAAGCCAAGCTCCCTCCCGACGGAGTCGCGCTGGATGTCTGCACAGGGACTGCTGATATGGCGCTTGAATTGGCCAGGCAGTTCCCCTCAGCCAAGAGGATCATCGGCGTAGACTTCTGTCTGCCGATGATTCGCATTGCGTCGGAGAAGGTCGCCCGCAAGGGTCTAACCGGTCGTATCCGACTGCAGGCGGCCTCCGCCGAGGCCCTCCCCTTCGACGCCAATACCTTCCATGCCGTTACCATCGCCTTCGGTATCCGCAACGTCGTCGATCGTCAGCGTGGGCTGGCGGAACTCTGGCGGGTGCTGCGTCCAGGGGGGGTGGGCATTATCTTGGAGTTTGCGACTCCCAAGGGGCCGTTGTTCGGGTGGCTCTATCGTGTCTATTTTCATGTTGGGCTACCCTGGTTGGGTGGTCTGATTTCAGGGGACGCTCAGGCGTACAGATACCTTCCGGCCTCCGTGTCTGCCTTCCCTAGCCCGCAAGAACTGGCCAGGTTGATGGAAGAGGCGGGCTTTCGGGATGTTCAGTTCCGCACCATGACCGGGGGGATTGTCACCCTTCATGTCGGAAAGAAATTGGCGTGAACCTGCTGCAGCCGGCCATTCGCAAGACAACCCTGTTTCTCGAGCTAATCAAGTTTTCTCACACGGTCTTTGCGCTCCCGTTCGCCTTCATGGGCGCGATCCTGGCAGCCCGAGGGATCCCGACGCCGCCGACAGTCTTCTGGATTGTTGTGGCTATGGTCGGCGCCAGAAGTGGCGCCATGGCGATCAACCGCCTGGCCGATCAGGAGTTCGACGCCCGAAATCCCCGCACGCAGGAGCGAGCCCTGCCGAAGGGACTGGTCAAGCGCGGCGAGGTGATCGTGTTCATGCTTGGGTCGTTCGCGCTGTTTCTGTTCGCCGCCTCCCGACTGAATCCTCTCTGCCTGAAGTTAGCTCCCCTTGCGATGGCGGTACTGATCCTCTACTCGTACACCAAGCGCTTTACCTTTCTGTCCCACCTGATGTTAGGGCTGGCGCTCGCCATCGCGCCCCTGGGTGCATGGATTGCTGTGACCGGGGAAATGGCGGCGGTTCCGGTCGTACTCGGCCTCGCCGTCCTCTTCTGGGTAGCCGGGTTCGATATCCTGTACGCCATGGCCGACATTGATTTTGACCGGGTCGCCGGCCTCTATTCGATTCCGGCGAGGTTTGGCGTACCGGCCGGGATGGCCATCTCTCGATCCTTGCACGCGGCGACCCTGATGCTGCTCTTCTTACTGATGTTTCTGTCGGATCTTCGGTCGTTCTATCTGGCCGGCGTCCTTCTCGCGACGGGCCTCCTGGTGTATGAGCACGTACTGCTCCACCGCTACGGTCTGAAGCGACTCGACGCCGCCTTTTTTACGGCTAATGGCCTTCTCAGTATCTCCCTCTTCGGCTTCACGCTCCTTGATGTGCTTTTGTTGTCGTAGGATCGGCTCGGAAAAAGGAGCGGGGGAGAGGATAGAAGTGAGGGGGCGAAAATCAGCGGCTTTGCGATAATCTCAGGGGATCGAACGTGACGGGTACGGGTGTAAGAATTGGTGGAGCTGACGGGATTCGAACCCGTGGCCTCGTGACTGCCAGTCACGCGCGCTCCCAACTGCGCCACAGCCCCACGTCTATAAGCAGATTAGCAAGGATGATTTAAGCGGACAGGGGGAAGACTGTCAAGGGGAAAATGAAGAAGATGCTCCGTCACTGCTTCTTTTGCGGCAGCGCACTCACACTTCGGGAGACCTATCTCCTTGCGGAAGGGCCCACCGCAGATGTTGTCCGGAGTGTTTGCCGCCCCTGCTATCTTCACAAAAGCCTCGAGATTCGCGAGGCGGTGAGCAGAGAGCGCGAAGAAGGATTCATCCGCTAGCCCGAACTGAGAGTTGCCTGCCGTTATGTGGGGTATTCGCATAAGCATCTGCTACCGGCTCATGTGCGCTGCACCTGGGCCATCAATATGATGCCTGAAGCTGCGGCAATCAGTAGTGCCGCCATCACAAACTCTGTTCCCAGCGTGCTGAGAAATCCTGCCGTCGCTCCACCCGCGAAGCTGCCGAGGAATTGCAGAGAACTGTAGGTTCCGAGCGCTGTTCCATACATGCCCTTCGGTGACGCTTTGGTGATGAGGCTGGGGAGGATCGGTTCAAGACTCGAGAAGCCGACGAAGAAGAATATGCCGGCAATAGTGAGGAGCAGCAGCGGATGGGCTTGGGATTCGAGATTCGCTCCTCGAAAGAGCAGCCATCCGCTGATCAAAAGGACGACGAAGGCCGTGACACCTGTTGATTTGGCCCAGCCCCTGTCGGCTGCCCGGGACGCTGCAAACATCACAGTCATGCCGGCGAGGAGCATTGGACCGAGCAAAAGGTAGTAGCTTTGCAGGGGCAGGTGGGGGCGAGCCAGCAGTGGAAAGTAGAAGAAGAAGCTGCTCATGAAGAACGACGTGAGGAAGCCGCAGATGTCCAGCCTGATGATGTCGGGGATCTTCAGCACCGACGCGACCGGAAGTCGGTCGGCGGCGACGTCAGTCGGTGCTCGCTCCCTTGGCGGCTCATTCACCGCAAACGCCATGTAGACGGCTGCGAGCAGGCTCAACAGGCCGGATAGCCAGAACAGGGACGCATACCCGCTGAGACCGGCGATGATGGGTCCGATCAGAATGCCGCCCACGAAGGAGAGGCCAATGGAGGCTCCGAGAAAAGCCATGGCGGTTGCGCGGTTCTTCTCGTCGACCGAATCGGCGACCAGCGCGAAGGCGACAGAGCTGACGGCGCCGGTACCCTGGATCAGGCGCGCGGCGATGAGGGCGAAGATGTTGGGAGGAACGGCGGCCAAGATGGAGCCCACACCGTGAAGTATAAGGCCGATAAGTAAGAGCGGTTTCCGCCCAAATCGGTCCGACAGTCGGCCGAACGGGATTTGCAGCAGGGCATTGGTCAGTCCGTAGCTACCGAAGGCGAGGCCGATCAGGGGTTTTGAACTGGTAAATTGCTCTCCATAGAGTGTAAAGACGGGAAGGACAAGAAAGATACCGAGCATCCGAATTGCGATGGTGACGCTCAGTGTGGCGATGGTGCGCTTTTGATCCGGCGAAAATGTCGCGCGCATGGTTTGGAAGCTTTCTGCTGAAGGGAAATGGCCCTCTGTTCATAGCAGGTCCATAGGGCGGTGTCAATGAAATCAGTGCAGCCCACGTGTCGAGTGACTAAGTCAGGGGCGCCATTGTGGTCATAGAAGTGGCATTCAGCCGGTTGGATCCTGCCTGCCGGTCCGCCTCCGGGCAAGCCGTCGCTGCGATCGATATCATACGCGCCACGACGACCATCACGATGGCGTTGCACCACGGTTGCGCCGGTGTCATCCCTGTGCGGACGCTCAGTGAGGCCAGGGCGGTGGTGGAGAGGCTGGGTAGAGGGACTCTGCTCGCGGGTGAAAGGGGAGCAGAAAGGGTCACAGGCTTTGATCTCGGGAATTCTCCGACCGAGTACGGGCAGGAGCGCGTCAAGGGCAAGACGATCGTCCTGACGACAACAAATGGGACTCGGACATTCCAGGCTGTCTCGGGAGCTCGGGCAATCATTGCCTGTTCATTCCTGAATGTGTCCGCGGCTGCGCGCTGGCTGAAGGGGACCGGGCTTAACATCCTCATTGTGTGCGCAGGCCGGCATGGCCGTTTCTGCCTGGAAGACGTCGTGGGCAGCGGGATGTTGATCGATCGCGTGCTCGATATCGCTGATCGTCCGATTGAGTGCAGCGATGCCGCCCGGGCCGCCCGCCAACTCTTTCTGCCTTATCGAGACGACCTGCTTGGTATGCTCCAGGGCTGCGAATGGGGGAGAGCGATTAGTCAAAAAGGCTTCGGTGCGGACCTGGAAATCTGCGGACAAGTTGACTTCACCGATGTCGTTCCCGTCATGCAGGACGGCTACCTTATAGCGAAGCGTCCAAGAGATGCGGTCGATTATGATCGATCGCAGCCGGTTATTTACTCATGAAGCGGTACCACTGACTGGCATCTGTCGTTCCTGAAGATTATAGAGTGTGGCGTAGTGTCCATTGCGCGCCATCAATTCCTGATGGGTACCCTGCTCAATGAGGCGTCCCTGGTCGAGTACCAGGATCCGATCGGCCATCGAGACGGTAGAAAATCGATGAGAGATGAGGATTGTTGTGCGGCCCTTAAGCAATTCCCGAAATCGTGAGAAGATTGCATGCTCAGCCCGCGCATCCAGGCTTGCCGTCGGTTCGTCCAGAATGAGTACACAGGCATCTCTCGCAAACGCGCGCGCCACCGCGAGTTGTTGCCACTGACCTGTCGACAGGTCGTGCCCCCCGAACATCTTGCCCAGCATGGTCCCGTAGGTCTGAGGCATCCCTTCGATCATCTCTTGTATGTTCGCTTCCCTGGCAATCGCCTCGACCTGATCCTGGTCGTGCAGGAGACGCCGCCAGTCCCCGTACGCGATATTATCGGCGGCGGTGGCCTCATACCGGCCGAATCCCTGCAGCACAAAGGTAAGCTGGCTATGAAGGTACGCAACCGGTAACTGCCGAATATCCATCCCGTCCAAGGCGATGTATCCTTGATCAGGTTCATATAATCGGGCAATCAGTTTTGCCAGCGTCGTCTTTCCGGCCCCGTTCTCCCCGACCACGGCTACCGTTTCACCTGGCTTGATATGGAGCGAGATGTCCGACAAGATCAATCGGCTTGATCCCGGGTAACTGAATGAGACATGGGTAAACTGAATGTCGCCCTGTCGTGATACCGGTATTGTATTGCCGGTATCCTGAATCCACGGGCGGATATTCAGGAACTCTTTGAGATTGAAGACAAACAACGCATGCTCTACGGCGTTGCTCATCAACTGGATGACATTCGCCAGGTTACTGCGTAGAGCGGTAGACGCTCCGGCATAGATGGCCACATCCCCGACCGTCAGTTTCGATTGTAACGCCCGATACACGACCCAGGCCAGGATCAGATAGAATACGGCCGCTGCCGATAGTGCAAACGCGCTGGCTCCTAAGAAACTGCGAAAATGTACCTGACGATCTTGATCCCTGAACTCCGTGATGAGTATGCGGTAGCGATTGATCAGCAAAGGGGCGAGATCCAGGAGCTTGACCTCGGCGGCCGACTGAGGGTCCGTCAGCAAACGGACGAAATAACTCGCCCATCGGCGTCCGGTTGTTCTGGTCTGTTCCTTGACATGGCGCGTTTTTGCGAGTCGCAATTGGAAGATCAGGTAGGGAAGCGCTACCGGCGCGAGGACCGCCGTGATGAACGGTTCGATCATGACAAGAATCAGCAACAGCGAGACCAACTGGAGACCGTTATTGATTACCCCAATAATGCTGATTAGAAATTGAGAGAAATGTTGAGCGGTATCCTGCTTAGCGCGCTCCATCACATCGTGAAACCGATGATTTTCAAAGCAGGCAATATCAAGGCCGGCAGCATGTTTTAGAATATCAACCGTGATTGTGAGCTGCATCTCGTCATTGAGACGTTGCATCAGGTAGCGGCTGCCGACATCGCTCATAGCCTGCACTATGGCCAGTCCCACACCCAGCACAAGCCAGGGAATTAATACCGGGAAGTCATCGGACCCACGGTGTAAGAGATCGACCAGCCCATTGATGAGTCCTCTGGCCGTCAACGCCAGGCCGGCGGGTACGAGGGCCCGACCACAGGTTGAGATGACCACGCCCGACACCAGCCAAGGGCTCGTAGACCACGTGAGACCGAGTGCCCATCGGGTGCTGGCGAGCAGGGCGAGCATAGCGGTTTTGAGGGATCGACGAGAGGATGTGCCGTCAGGACTTTCGCGGATTGCCATGCGTGATGGTCCTATGAACGTTTCATGTTGTTGTGGCGCTCTGGGGATGACGGACGCTTCGACGCACCGCGTCCACAGCATGTACCAGGAGGTAATAGCAGCGAAATCCCAGCGCCGTCATCAGGAACGCACCACAGACATAGCGCCTTGAATAGGGGAGGAGGCGACACATTCGCGCCCAGTGTCGCCAGGCCTCTATGCGCCGGTTATGAGCCACTGCGATCTTGATCCGCCTGAAATGCGCCCACTGGGCAATGTTCCAGCGGTTTCTTCTCCAGCGGCGATAGCCCGCCCACCCGAGATGGCGCCGAATCGCCGGCCCCCACCTGCAATCCAGAATCTCGCTGGTTATCACCGGAGTGGTCGGATCATCCGATATTTGGTTATCGCTGTACTCATGTTTGACGACCATCACCTCGTCCGTCGCGACGAACCGGTAAGACGCCTCAGCGAGCCGGAGCCATAGGTCATAATCCTGCGCAGAGGGGAGGGTTTCGCTGAAGCCCCCCACCGCCAGCAAGGAGCGCCGCTCCACCAGAAATAGGGAAAGCGTAGTTGGATTCCATCCCTCCAGCAGGTACGAAAACACATCCCCCTCATAGACTCTATGGGGTCTGCGCCACATCCGCCCGGCCAACGTATCTCGTACCATGCACCGACAGTACGCTACCGTCGCCATGGGATCCCCGCACTCACGCAGGCGGGCTACCTGCCGCTCGAGTTTCCTGGGCAGCCACTCATCGTCGCTATCCAGGAAGGCGACAAGCTCACCGTGCGCCACTTGAATCCCGGTATTGCGGGCGCGGCCCCCCCCGCCGTTGTCGGGAAGCCGTATCACTCGGAGACGCGGATCCTGAAATTCAGCCACGACCTGCTCGGTCTGATCCGTGGAACCGTCGTCCACGACGATGCACTCCAGATCGGAGAAGGTCTGGGTGAGTACGCTCGTGATGGCACGCGGCAGGAGCGCGGCCCGATTGTAGCTGGGGATCACAACGCTGACCAGAGGGGAAAGAGACTCTTCCATCTTACGTACGGGTCTGATTGGTAGACCCCCGATGATATGTCATAATATGGCAACCCCCGCTCTAACGAGCAATGATAACACACGCGCTCTCTGGTGCCCTCCGCGACGTGCCGTGTGACTTGGCTCCAGAATCAGTTCTTCCCGGAGAAGTCGATATCCTGCATTGTGGTCTCTTTGTCGTCGTCAGCTCAGGATACAGCAAGGGGACTCAGGGAAACAAGGGTAATGCAGTGGCCCGAAAGGATACAAAAGATGTTGACGATCCTCCGAGAGAACACCTAATATTAGGCAATTCGTCACAGTACCCCGTGCGACGCTTTCGTGTGAAAGCTTGGACACGGGGTATATGTGCCACAGACCCTGCGGCAGCCGGGTCTTGTGCATCGACTTCGACTTATGATCATATCCTCGTCTACCAAGAGCGGCGTCCGGACTACCGGCCGGCCTCTCCTCATTTTTATCACCTACACCGGGATTGGCGATTTGCTGATGGCGTTGCCACTGCTTGGAAGGCTTCGATCTTACTTCCGCGCTCTTCCTCTTATCCCGCGGCCATATGGCGAGCTCGCTCAGCTCCTTCTCCAGGATGATCTGCTGGATGATTATCTGCTGACAGATGAGGACTTGGTATTCTCCAGACATCCGCTCGGACATCTCCGCATCTGCCGAACGCTTTCCCGCTTTCGGCCTGACGCGGTGATCATTTATGGAAAACTCATGATGGCCTGGGCCGCGCAACTTGGATTAGCAGGGGCGGCGCGTGTATTGTACTGTCATCCAGAGGGAAGAGCTCCGCTGGCCGGCCGCAACGTTGAGGTGCTTCCCCCGACGGGGAATCAGGTACAGGACTATCTGCAGTTCGCCGACAGCCTTGGTCTGCCCTTTACCGCGCCACGTGTCACGTTGACCGATGGTTTGAGAGGACGGCTTGCGGATGCCTCCCGCTCACGGATTCCGTGGCCTTCCTATGTGGTAGTCACCCCCTGGTCTAGCGATTCCAGCAGAGATGCGCCTATCGCCTTTTTTCGCGAGTGCATAGACATCATCATCCAGGCAGGAGACCTGCCGGTCGTTGTCACTGGTCTCGCGCCACACCGCAACGCGGCGGAAGAACTGCTGGATGGACTCCATCGAGCGCAGATTCTGAACCTCGTGGGTGCTACCTCTCTTCAACAGTTAGTGGAGATCCTTGCGGGGGCCCGATTCTTGCTGGCCAATGACAGCGGAAACCTTCACATGGCCGGTCTCGTCGGAACCCCGGTCATTGGCGTATTTGGCCCGACAGCCCCTGAGCAACGTTTTCACAACCTATCAGGAGGATTCATGATCATACGAGACTCGTTGTCCTGTGCACCGTGCGCCCACACCCCCTGGTACCTCAGGTGCCCAGGTACGTATCGCCAATGCCTCGTAGAGCTGAAGGCGTCTGCCGTCAGGGAACTGCTGCTGACCGCCTGCCGAGGGGCGATCGGCCAAGTCGCATGATCCGAACGGCAATCGTAGGCTGTGGGCGGATGGGGGAGAACCACTGCCGCATCGTAAAAGAGCTCCAGGGAGTCTCTATCGTCGGCGCGGTTGACCCCAGTCTCGATCGGGCGAGAGCCCTTGCAGCAGGTTATGCCGTCGAGCAGGCGGCCGCGCACCTGGAGGAACTGCTGGAGCGTACTCGCGTCGATGCGGTCCACATCCTCACCCCACCGACCACCCATGCCCCTCTGGCCTGTACGGCTCTCCAAGCCGGATGCCACGTTCTCGTCGAAAAACCGATGGCCCTTACGGTCGTGGAGGCGAAGCAGATGCTGGATGCGGCCACACAGCATCACCGCATTCTGACCGTTGGCCACAATCATCTCTTCGAGCCAGTCGTCCGCGCAGCCTACACCCGCGTCGTCGAAGGTCGCCTGGGCCGACTGGTTGGTCTTGATGTGTTTCATGGATGCCTTCCAGGTTCGCCTCCCTGGGTCGCCGATCTGCCGTCCGGACCCTGGATCAACGACATGTCTCATCCCCTGTATCTGTCGGAGCTCTTTCTGGGGGAGCCGTTGGCGATTCGGGCAGTAGGGCATCCTCCTGCCGACCGTCAGAAGGTGCGGGAGGTCCGTGCCGTAGCGCAACACGCTGAGGGGGTGAGTACCCTTACCCTTTCCACAGACGCAGCCCCCTTCCGTCACAAGATCACCCTCTATGGAACACACCGCACGCTCGAGGTCGATCTGATTCAGGAAATCCTTGTAGAAACCCGTCCGTTCAGCGGGCATCGCTGGCTGAGGAAGGGGCGTGCGGTCCTGGACGTCAGTACGCAGCTCCTGTTCGGTGCCGGACAGAATGCGGTTCAGGTCTTGACGGGGCGGGGGCGAGGATGGCATGGGCTACGCACACTGATCCAGGCTTTCTATGCCGCGATTCAGACAGGGGGTCCGTCTCCCGTCCCAGCGATGCAGGGGCTGCGCGTTGTCACACTTCTGTCGGAGATTCGCCGACAGCTTCTGGCGATGCCGGACGCCGCCCCGGAAAAGGGCAGGGCAGGTTTGTGACGATGGTAGATAGATCAGGAACGGAGAGGCCGCAGCACGGGTCCACACCGCGGGTCGCTATCCTTATCCTGAACTGGAACGGGATGCGCGACACGCTGGAGACCCTGGAGAGCGTGCATCGGCTCCACTATGGTAACTTCGAGGTTGTTCTGGTTGATAACGGTTCAACCGACGATTCATGTAACGCCATAGCCTCCGCCTTCCCGACAGTTCGCCTGATCGCTTCGCCTGCGAATCTTGGGGTCGCGGGAGGTAGAAACTTGGGGATCGAGGCGATCCTGCAGGAATCCGATATCGACTATGTGCTGTTCCTCGATAACGACGTGACGCTGGAATCCAGCCTATTGGACAAGCTGGTGGCAGCAGCAGAAGGAGATGTCGCCCTCGGAATCGTCGGACCGATTGTCTGCTATCACTCTGACCCGCAGCGGATATGGAGCGCGGGGTCTCGCTTCATTTTTCGTGAGGTGATCAGTAGGTTGAGGCTAACGAATCATCTCGTCACACAAGAGCTTACGGAGGGTCTCGAGTATGTCGACGCGCTCCCTGGCTGCTGTATGTTGGTCACGCGGCGCGTGTTCGAGACGATCGGCTGCTTCAATCCGCTCTATTTCATGGCGTGTGACGATTCAGAGTTTTGCTACCGGGCGGCCAAGGCCGGATTTAGACGGGGGGTCGTCACGCAGGCACTTCTCTGGCACAAGGTCTCAACCAGCACCGGCGGCGGGTACACGCCAGGTCGAGCCTACTTCACGAGTCGGAGCACGATTGTGTTTCTGAAGGCGCATGGCCGGCTGTGGCACTGGGCCAGCGCTCTCACCTGTGCCGCGTTGAGTCTGCCTCTGGCGTATCTGCGGGAACGGCGCCGCGGTAACCAGCACGCGGTCACCATGAAGTTCAAGGGCTATCTGGATGGATTGCTTGGCCGGCCGATCGATCCCGAAGTCGAGCAATATTTTCAGCGCGGTCAATCCGGCCCGGCGGATGGGGCGCACATCCGTCGCAACGCGTGACGCCGAGTAGTACAAACACATACCATCAGATACTCATAGCGTAATGAGGTACGACGTGGCTTTTTTGTGCAGCGCGCTCAGCCAGTCCAGCGGCGGCTTCCCGGTGCCGTGGCTCTCACCGAACCGTCCGATGAAGTCCTCGACGAGACGCATGTGGACGAATCGCCAGTCAAGCGGAACGGCCTGAATGAGGGCGTTGTAGGCCCGCACGAGTTGATCGTTGTGCCTGCGCTCCAGGACAAACGATCTGATCTTGGAGGTCTGCTTGACGAATTCGATGAGATCCCGAAACGGTTTCGACATGTAGTGTCGCATGCGCGGAAAGTAGGGATCGTCGTCATGGTCGATGCCGGCGGCCGCAAGCTGGAAGTGCATGAAAGGGGTTTGCCCGCCCGTTTCCCCCAGTTTCTGTTGGGGTATGCCAGCCAATTCCTCCACACCGTTGAACACCACGCTGTTTGGGAAGGTAAAGAATAGCCGCACCTGGTTGAAGTACGTCCCATAGTCGCAGTGCTCCCGCATCCGCTTGAGGACCACAACGGCGTCCTGCGCGGCCTTCGTAGCATTCTCCAGACAGTGAATCATTTCTTCGACGATCACGTTGTCCTCGAACCGCCTTGGGGAAGGCATCGGACCGTCAGGATCGTAACCTCGGGACAGCAGACAGGCTGTGAGCAGTTCCGGTATCGCAGGGGCAAATGCCGCTTCGACCGCCTGATGGATCCGCACGAACCATCGCTCATCCGGCGTTCCGGTGAAGGAGTGGATCAATTCGATGTTCTCCACGCTCACCGGTTTTTCGGGATCTTTGCGGTAGTAGTTCCAGAGCGCGTAGAGGCCATAGGACATCGTCGGTTCCATGCCGATCCGCCGTGAGGCGCGCCAGAGCGGCACCGCGAGCTGCGCGGGCAGAGTCTTCGGCCTCTGATCCTGCATCAGTTCCGAGACATTGCCGTAGGGGTATACCTCTCGAAAGTAGGCGTGCGTGCACATGGCGTAGATCAGCATCAGGCGGTAAACCACCGGCCACGGCAGATCCTCGAACGACCAACAAGGAACGTCCAGCCGCTCGACCGATTCAGCGACCTGTCGCTCGCTGATCGTCTGCTCGAGCGCATAGGCCATCGCGTCGAGTTGCTCGAAATCTTTCACCTGTTGAATGCGACCGGTATCCTTCAGCAGCCACCGCAACGGTCGCTCCGCAAGAAACCCCGTCTCGACCGACACGCCATGCGTGTCCATGAGTTGTCTGACTGTGTTCTGAAGTTCTGTAGAACCGTTGTTCATCGACCACCAGCCCGTTGTGATACCCAGTCGCCGCCCGAAACTCTTTACACCGACACTGCGTCCTTTAGTAATGTAGCATGTTACGGAACCTGCAGGCCAGACAACCCGCTTCCTTGACAGGAATGGGGTTGGTCACTACATTTTATATAGAGGCGGCGATGCGTGAGTTGGACCCCATTGAGGGAAAGCAGCCCATGGGGGAAGTGCGGGAAGTAGAAACACCTGAACGTGTGAATTCGCAAGAGGTTGAGGTAAGTCTACAGCCCTTTAGGTCCTGCCGCCTACCTAAAGGGCTGTACTGTTTCCAGGGCGGGGTGATCGGAGCAGAGGAGACCGCCCCGTTTGTGTTATCCGGCTGTTGCAAGGAGGGATAGAAGATGAAGGTGCGAGACGGTATGGTGACCGAACTGGTGACGGCTTCACCGTGGGAGACCGCCGCCGAGGTCGCGCGTAAGATGCGCGACTACAAAGTGGGAAGCGTACTCATCGCCAATGAGGGTAAGCTTCTGGGCCTTATTACCGACCGAGAGATGGCCATCAAGTGCGTCGCCGAAGGATGGAACTCCCAGACCACGCGGATCGAGGAGATCATGACCCGGAATCCCTACACGATTAATCCCGATTTCGAGATGGCGGAGGCCGCGCGGCTCTTTGGCCAGCGCAAGGTCAGGCGCTTCCCCGTGGTCGAGGATGGGCAGAAGCTGCTTGGTATCCTTTCCGTCGCTGATGTGGCCCCTGACTTGAAGATGTACTTTGACGGGATCTTCCATGAACTTGTCGAATGGCGTCACGAGGCAAAGGGCCAGCACGCCGGATGGGAGAGCAGTTGTCACTAGGAGGTCTGACCCGGCCCTAAAGGATTGCGGAAAAGCAGCCACCAGCGATACGCGATCGGCTAAGCGTGTTGCTGGTGGCTGTTGCCTTGGAAGAGCGCAAGATTACACTGGGCGTCCTGTTCCAGGAGCCGCCGCATGGCCGCGAGATCCTCCGGGGGTAGCAGTTCGGGTAAGTGGTGGAGGCAAAGGGGGCTCCGGTCGGTCATAATCTTCCCCTCAATGACATCAGCCAGGTAAAAGAGGTGAGCCCCAGCCCCGGCATCAAGTACGGTCCTGACCTGGCACTCCAGGTAGCCGACGGTTCCTGACAGGATTGGACTGCCGGTGACCCCACGCTCAAAGGGGAGCGTCGCAAATTTGTCCATCTCTCGGCCGGACCGAAAACCGAAGTGGGTGACCAACGGCCATTGATCTTTTCCAAGCAGATTCAGCGCAAACCGTTGGCTTATCTCGATCAGCTCGCGTGTAAAGGTTGTCCGGCCGATTCCAACCAGAATACGAGGGATTTGCGGGACGATGGTCGCCGGCATCACCCAGCACACAATCTGGCCGCTGCGTCGGTCCTGATGGGCCGCAGTCAGCACGAAGATTTCATAATCCAGCTTGCCGAGCACCGCCGCAACATTATTGACCTCCATGGTACCTCCTCTGGTTGCGCGATCTTGCACCTTGGGACCTCGTCTACGCAGGACTGCGATCATCCTTTCTAGCATAATTCCTGTCACGACCCAAGCGTTGGCAGGGAGCCAGAGGATTGAGTCAGCACTTGACGAACACGATACCAACGTTACAGTGCCAAGAGGCCGCAACCAGTGGTGCATGGTTGCCTCATACGTCAGCGCGCGACAGGAGATTATATCGTGGATTCATACCAGGGCATCACGGATAGATGTTATTGACAGGGAGCACGTATTAACATATTATTACTGCAGGTATTGGCATAACCCTTGCGCTGTCCCGTCAACGACGTTCAAGATCCTAACGGAAGGGACGTATGCCCGTAAAAGTACTGCATCATCAGACAACCGGCGCAAAACTCATCCTGATAGCTGTTCTCGCTATAGCCTTGTGCCTGACGCCATGCGGCGTAGCGGGGCAACATGGGACGATGGGCACCCCCTCTATGCCGTGCATCGTTGATCTCCCCCAGATTTTCCAGCTCGTGATCGTGATAAATATGCTTCTCTTTGCTGTTGTAGCGTTGGCCATTGTTTCCCAAGCCCCGGCTTTTTCTCTCCTTAAACCTCCTCGCCCTCGGTTCGCTCTACTCTAGCTATCAGCTTGCTGGACTACGACTTCGCCCATCAAGGCGGCGCATGACGTCTCATGCCCTGAGCGAGCGCCGTGGACTGTTGTAGACTGTAACCGCTAATGACTCGTCCGGGAGGAGGTGAAAACCATGACGACACGTCGCAGTATCGGCGTCATCATCGGTCTGTTCGCGCTGCTTCTGATGGCTCTCCCTTCAGCGTTCGCCGGTGACAAAGAGGTCGTGGTGTTGCTAGGTTCGCTTAGAGAGGCCCATATCACTGTCGCTCGCGGGGATCAAGTGACATGGAGGAACGCCTCCGGGGAGAAGGCGCACATGGCCTTTATGCAGGACCCAGGCGCCGCCCACCCCGAGGTCTGGATCGAAGGGACGGTGACAGTGATCTTTGGTCAACTTGGAACCTATGAGTATCACGTCCATCAACCCCATGCCAAGATCCTTCATGGGAGGGTCACAGTAAAGTAGCGAAGAACCCAACAACGAGAGACAACGGCGTCTCTCGTGCCATTCGTATAATATAATACGCTCTGGGCAATACCCCGCGCGTCTTCGATGCGCCGGTGGCGCGCCCATGGGGATGAAAGGTATAACGCCCAGCAAAATCCCCCCCAACCCCC